>JBOHIT010000584.1:0-16106 GCA_050726155.1 Bradyrhizobium sp. | reverse complement strand
CACAAATTCGTCACCACGTTGCCGCGCTTGTCCTTGATCGCATAGGGGCATCGCAGCCGCTCCAGCGCTTTCTTCGCATCCTCGTCGCCGAGGGCAGCGGCGCGCTGGTAATAGGCCTTGGCGGCGTCCGAATCCTTCGTGCCCCCACGGCCTTGCTGCGCGAACGCGCCCATGCGCTCCAGCGCGCCGGGGTGATTTTGCGCTGCCGCCTTTTCAAACAATGCCCGTGCGGCGACATCGTCCTTGGCTCCGCCATCGCCCTCCGCCAGCATCATGCCGAGCTGATACTGTGCTTCCGCATTGGTCTCGGCGCCCTTCGACAGTAATTCACGCGCCCGCGTCGGATCGGCCGATCCACCCGCGCCACCGCCAAGGGCTGCGAGATTGCTGATACCGCGCGGATTGCCGGCCTGCGCCGCGCGCTCGAACAGTTTGCGCGCCTGCGCTTCGTCGCGTGCGACGCCGGCGCCCGTTCCATGGAGCACACCGAGTTCGACCATGGCCGAGGTCGAGCCTTTGTCGGCCGCCTTGCGCCAGGCCGCGACCGCCTCGGGCGTTTGCCGGTTGGCCGCATAGGCCCGGCCAAGCTGGTACATCGCCCGCCGCGAAGTGTTCGCGGCGATCTTGCAATATTTGATCGCGGTGACGATGTCGGCGGCCGCGATGTCAGGCGTGCCTCTCACATCGGCCGGCTTGTCAGGATCGGAGGGATCGGCGGCAACGCGGTCGCACAGCACGAGATCGGCCGATTGCGCGTGCGCCGAAGCCGGCGTCGCCAGCAAGACAATCGCCACCGCATACCCTTGAAATCGCTGCCTCATGGGTCGGCAGGTTGCGTCGACCGCCCGGCAATTTCAAGGCTCAAGCCCGCTCTCGCGCAGCACCGGCGCGACCTCGCTCGAGGCCAGATACCGCAACAGCCGGTCCGACAAGTCGGCCTTGCTCGACCCCGCCATGCGCCCGGCGGAGAACACGGCAGGCGTTTGCAGTTCACGGGGGATAGATCCGACGACCTCGATACCCCTGACCTGCTTCAGCTCGCTGATCTGCTGGACGGCAAGATCGGCTTCTCCGGCCACCAGCCGTTCGGCGGTGAACCCGGACGGGATGATCTTCGCCCGGGCGTTGATCTCGGACGCGATGCCCAGCCGCTCGATCAACTGCGCAAACAAAATGCCGCTGGCGCCGATCCGCGAATAGGCCACCGCACGGGCCGCAAGCAGCGATGTGCGCAGCGCTGGCTCGGTGGCGATGTCGGGATGGGCGGACCCCGCCCTCACCGCAATGCCGACATAGGACCGCGCGAGGTCCACGCAGCTATCCGCCACGACGCGCCCCTCGTGTACCATGTCGTCCAGCCCCTCGCGGGTCAGAATGACGACGTCCGCGCCCTCGCCGCCGCGCAGGCGATCCAGCAGCGCCAGGGTCGGCGCGAAATCGGCATCGATGCGCACACCGCTAACGGCCTCAAAATGGCCGGCGAGATTGTGAACCGCCCCCTTCAGGGCCAGCGTCGAGAACACACGCACGGCATTGTCCATCGCGTCAGGCCCGGCGCATCAGCTTGAGCACCGCCGTCATTCGCAGGCTGCGCTTGCCGGCAAGTGCTGTGGCATCCAGCAGCGCGCCGTCATCGTCGCAGGTGCCGGCAAAGCCGATGCCGACCTCGTGGCCACCGAATACCGGGTTCTCGCCTCGGGCCGGCGTATGCTCCTGGTTGAGGATCTGGCCCTTCCAGCGGCCGTTCTGCGAGGTGTAGCTGCCGATATAGTAAAACGACGCGTCGCCGCCGAGGATACGGCCGTCATTGAGCAGCATCACGCCGGTGAGGCCGCCCTCGACGCCGTCGAGCATGCGGACGTGAATGGAATAGAGCCCGTTGACGATACCGCCCTCGCCGACGCCGCCGGCGATCGGGGACGCCTCGTCCTCGATCGGCGTCATGACCGAGCTGAACACCGCCCCCGGCAATTCCTTGAGATGGCCCGCAAAGCGATAGAGATCGCCGTCCGGGGTGCCCCGCGCCAGCAGCGTCGCGTCGTCGGTGCCGGCCATCGCACGGTAGGCCGGGTCGGGATTGTGACGAACGGTCTGGATCACGATGTCGACCGTGCCATCGGCCTCCTTTTGATAGGTGCCGATATGGGCAAAGGCCGAATTGCCACCCAGCATCTTGCCGGCGCGCGCGTACATCACGCTGCGGCCGACCGCGGCGTTGAGCTGGAACCTGACCTTGTAGAAGCCTTCAAACAATGCCGTGTCCCCGGCAAGCGCACGATCCGCTATCTAGCGCGCTTCATAACGCAGGGGAACGGGCTTGAAGCCACGTATTTGATTCAACGGCGTCAAAATTGCCGCCGCTGACGTCATCAAACGCAATGGTCCGCCAAAGCGGTTACGCGTTGGCGGACCAGGGTTGCAATCCGGGCGCCCCCACCCGGATTTGCGTTGTGGCTCAGGCTGCGGCCGACTTGGCAGCGGTCGGAACTTCGGCCACGGTCTTCAGGATCTGCGAAGCGATGGCGTAGGGGTCGCCCTGCGAGTTCGGGCGGCGGTCTTCGAGATAGCCCTTGTAGTCGTTCTTGATGAACGAGTGCGGCACGCGGACCGAGGCACCGCGGTCGGCCACGCCATAGCTGAACTTGTTCCAGGGCGCGGTCTCGTGCTTGCCGGTCAAGCGCTTGTCGTTGTCAGGCCCGTAGACGGCAATGTGGTCCATGAGATTCTTCTCAAAGGCCGCCATCAGCGCCTCGAAATAGGCCTTGCCGCCGGTCTCCCGCAGATAGGTCGTCGAGAAGTTGGCGTGCATGCCCGAACCGTTCCAGTCGGTGTCGCCGAGCGGCTTGCAGTGATACTCGATGTCGATCTCGTAGGTTTCGGTCAGCCGCTGCAGCAGGTAGCGGGCCATCCACATTTCGTCGGCGGCCTTTTTGGAGCCCTTGCCGAAGATCTGGAATTCCCACTGGCCCTTCGCCACTTCGGCGTTGATGCCTTCGTGGTTGATGCCGGCGAACAGGCAGAGTTCGAGATGCTTCTCGACGATCTCACGCGCGACCGCACCGACATTGCTGTAACCGACACCGGTGTAATACGGGCCCTGCGGCGCCGGATAACCCGAGGTCGGGAAGCCGAGCGGCCGGCCGTCCTTGTACATGAAGTATTCCTGCTCGAAGCCGAACCAGGCGCCTTCGTCATCAAGAATGGTGGCGCGCCTGTTGGTCGCGTGCGGCGTGACGCCATCCGGCATCATGACTTCACACATCACCAGAACGCCGTCCTTGCGCGCGCCATCAGGATAAACCGCGACCGGCTTGAGCACGCAATCCGAGCTTCTGCCTTCCGCCTGCATGGTCGACGAACCGTCGAAACCCCACAGCGGAAGCTGCTCCAGCGTCGGAAACGAAGCGAATTCCTTGATCTGTGTTTTGCCGCGCAGATTCGGTGTCGGCGTATATCCGTCGAGCCAGATATACTCGAGCTTGTACTTGGTCATTGAGCCTCTCTTGAGTTTAATGCTGTGAAATGCGGGAAACCCAAAGCTTTGGAGGTCAGAAGCCTCAAAGATCCCCGCACACGTGTACCCGGCCACGTAGGCCGTCTCTTACCAAGCAATTAAAGTGCCAATCGCTGCAGTGCGGCATCCGGCGGCGCAGGGGATATCCACCCTCGGGCCTGCATTTTTTGATGCGGCATAGAAGCGCGCCTGACATGCGCTCCCGCCGGCCAAAATGCGCTTTCGCCACGGCTTGAAGCCCGATTCTACGGCAGTTTAGGTCAGCAACTTCCGATCCGATTAAAGCCGCGGCAGCGCCTCGGGTCGTTGCGCAAGAAGTTCGGCCGCGGTCGGCAACCTTCCCGCCGGCTCAAGCGTTGGTCATCTGCCCATTGCCTCACAGGAAGCAGAACAGGAAGTGCCTACAAAATGCACACCCGGTGATGTTTTTTGAGCAATTTGCATTCCGAGAGGGCGCGAACGATATCCCAGTCTCGGTAACCAACAGAGAACGAGTCGGGCGCACCATGGTGGTTCGCTCGATCCAGGAGAGACTTAGATGATCAACACAGGTGTGAATGAGGGATCTGCCAAGATCTATCAATTCCCAGCCGGGGGCCGGTCGGCACTGGCGGGACGTCGCTATGGCGAGATCAAGTCCGATATCGCCGCCCCGGCGGTCAACGTCGCTGACTGCAGCGGCAGCTGGTACCACGCGGAAGCCATCCAGGAAGCCGCCAAGCCTGGGCGTGACCACTGATGCCAGCCAGATGTTCGGCAAATCCGCGCCCAGGAGTTCAGGCGCGATCGGTGAAGTAGAAAAGGGTCGGAACGAAATCGTTTCGGCCCTTTTTCATATCTGTACCTTGTTCATGTCTGCTCGCATGCCGTTACCGGCCGTTTGGCTTGCTTGAGCGTCGTAAGGCCGGCTTTTGTGATCTTCAGGGTGATGCCGCGGCCGGTATAGCGCGATCCCGACAGTGCCAGGCCTTTTGCCAGCGTCACCTGCTTGCCGCCGAGTTGCAGATGGGCACGTGAATCGTACTGGAAAAACCCGGCAACGAACTGTGTTCCGTCCGCGCAACGATAGTTTTTGAAGGACGACTGCGCCGACGCTGGCGACAGGCCGATCGTCACCAGAAGCAATGCTGCCCCGAAACCAGCGATCTTGCGATTATTCATATTCTCCCCAAACAGTTTCTCGTTTGACGCGTTTTCTACCGCAGATAAGTCTACGCAATCTGCGTAAACTTGATTGCGACGCGAACCGGTAGCCACTTCGCTAGAAAACGCTATGCGCCCCGAGTATAGACCAGAGGGCACGACGCGACACACCCCGGCCCGATCCCCGCACAAGAATTGCATCTACCTCTTGGAATTCCATAAGGCAGCCCCGATGTCAGATTCCCCTGCCCGCCATCTCAACCTGGCCGGCGCCAGCAATTTCCGCGATCTCGGGGGCTACACCACGAGAGACGGCCGCACGGTGCGCTGGCGGCAGATCTTTCGCTCCAACCATCTCGGCCATCTCACCGAAGATGACGCCGCGGTGTTGCGCTCGCTCGGCGTCAAAAGCGCATTCGATTTTCGCGGTTCGGTGGAGCGCGCCGAGGCGCTGTGCCGCATGCCAGACATCACCGTGCATTCGTTGCCGGTCGAACCGACCGTGGTTGCAGCGCTCCGCGCCATTGCGGCCGGCGGGACGCCGCTATCGGCCGACCACGCCGTCGAGGTGATGCGCGATTCCTATCGCAGCTATGTGCAACAGAACACGCCGCGCTACCGGACGCTGTTTGCACATCTATTGGAAGATCGCGCGCCGCTGGTGATCCACTGCACCGCCGGCAAGGATCGCACCGGGTTCGCTTGCGCGCTGATCTTGCACACGCTCGGCGTCCCCGACGAGGTGATTTCGGAGGACTATCTCCTGACCAACCGCTTTTACCGCCGCGACCCCAATTCGGGCAGCGACCTGCCCGACCACGTCAGGCAGGTGCTGGGCACCGTGCAGCCCGCATTCCTCAACGCTGCCTTCGAGGCTATCGACGCCGATTACGGCAGTCTCGAAACCTACCTCCGGGACGGCATCGGTCTCGGTGCGGCCGAACGCACGGCTCTCGCAGCGCGCTATCTGCAGGCCTGAACAACGCAAGGGTTTCGCACTACTGTCGGCCATGCAGCGAAGCAACGCAGGCCGGATTTGGAATGCCGGCCGGCGCTGCAGTTCGTCTCGCGATCGCTTAGGCCGCGGCTTCCATTTCCATTTCCGCGTCGAGATCGTGGATGACGTCCTCGAAGGCCTGGATGGCCTGCTGGATCGCCGCAATCTGCATCAGCTCCCAGTCCTTGATCGGACCATTGCGATTTTGCAGCGCGACGACCAGGTCCCGTCGCTGCTCCTTAAGCTGAACAAGCGGTAAACCGTGATCGGCTAGATATCCCATGGTGATGCCCCTGCCTGGGTTGGATCTCCCTTCTAGCGAATGGAACCTGCAATCGACTTGCGCAACTCCGACAAATTTTAGCTATCTGCCTTGATCCGTAGTCTTACGTAGTCCGCTCACCGGCGATAGTGTTGCTTCCCATACTGCCCAGCGGAGACCGATCATGGATGGAAAAGTCATTGTCGTGACCGGCGCCCTCGGCGCGCTCGGCAGCGTCGTCGTCGATTCCGCACTCGCGCACGGCGCCAGGGTCGCGAGCGTCGACCATGCGCCGACCCAGGTACCGGCGACGGCAAACCAGCTCGAACTCGGCGGCGTTGACCTGACCGACGCGGCCGCGGCCCGGAAGGCGATCGATGCCGCGGCGTCGCATTTCGGCAGGCTCGACGCGCTGATCAACATCGCCGGCGGTTTCTCCTTCGAGACGGTCGCCGAAGGCGATCCCAAGACCTGGCAGCGCATGTATTCGCTCAACGTCGCCACCACGCTCAACGCCTCGCGCGCCGCGATCCCGCATCTCATCGCCTCCGGCGCTGGACGGATCGTGAATGTCGGCGCGCTTGGCGCGCTGCAGGCGGGTGCCGGCATGGGCCCGTACGCCGCCTCCAAGGCCGGCGTACATCGCCTGACCGAAGCACTCGCCGCCGAATACAAGGGCAGGATCACGGTGAATGCCGTGCTGCCGTCGATCATCGACACCTCGGCCAACCGCACCAGCATGCCCAAAGCGGATTTCAGCAAATGGGTGAGGCCCGCGGAATTGGCCGACGTGATCCTGTTCCTCGCCAGCGACGCCGCTTCCGCCGTCACCGGTGCACTGCTGCCGGTCAGCGGACGGGTTTAGGCAGACTCGAGTCGAGGTTTCAAATGGAAGTGCCGAAGACATCAAAAAAGCCGTCGAGCCCTTATCTCCCGAAGGGCGCGCAAGATTTCGCACCTGGTTCAATGCGTTCGATGTCGATCAGTTCGACGCAGCGATCGAACGTGATGCCCGCGAAGGCAAGCTCGATGCGATTGCAGAGGAGGCTATCGCAGCTTATCGCTCGAACTAAGCGAGCCTTCGCAACACCGTCCTGAAGCGGATGCTGCGCTTGCCGGCGAGTGCGGTGGCTTCGCCTTCGGCGCCGTCCTCATTGTAGGTGCCGGAAAAGCCGATGCCGACTTCTTCGCGGCCACCGAGCAGCGGCCGTTCGCCCCTCGTCGGCGTATGCTCGTGATTGATCAACTCGCCCTTCCACCGGCCCCCGGCGCTGCTATAGGACCCGACATAGTCGAAGAAGGCGTCGCCGCCGCGAATGGTGCCGTCGTGCAGCACCATGATGCCGGTACTGCTGGAGTTGATGCCGTCGAGCATGCGGATGTTGAGCGAATAGAGCCCGTTGCGGATGCCATCGGCGCCGTTCACGCCGGCCGGCGGCGCCGCGTCCTCGCTGATTTCAGTCATCACCGCGTTGAAGGCGATCCCGCTTCCGCGCGCAGCATCGCCTTCCAGCACGTAATGTTCGCCCTGACGCTTTCCCTTCAATGGAACTGTGAGTTCATCGTCTCCGAACAACTCTGTGAAAACGGCGTCGTTGTTATGCCGCAATATCGAGATGTCGGCCGCACCGGTTTCGCCGTAACTCCCGATGAATACAAAGGCCGAATTGCCGCCGGAGATCTGGCCGTCGCGCGCAACGGCGACGCCGCTGGCAGAGCCCTGCGCGGTCGCAATCTCGATCTTGTAGAGGCCGTTTTTGATCATTGAATTGGTCGCGCTCCGGCATGATTGTCAGGGCACCTAGGTAGCTGTTCCCGCGCGATTTGACCAAATTCGGGCTAAGCTCGCGGCACTGAGTCGCGGCCGTCACTGCCGCCGGAGCCCGTCGTTGGAAACCGCGCTTTATCTTCCCGTCAAACGCTTCCTCGAAAAGCTCGGCTTCACAGTCAAGGGCGAGATCGGCGGCTGCGATCTCGTCGCGCTCAGCGGCGACGACCCGCCGATCGTGGTGATCGGCGAACTGAAGCTCACGTTCAATCTGGAACTCATCCTGCAGGCCGTCGATCGCGCCGGTGCTGCCGACGAGGTGTGGCTCGCCGCGAAATTATCGGTGCGCGGCAAGGGCCGCGAAAGCGATGCCCGTTACCGCAATTTGTGCCGGCGGCTCGGCTTCGGCATGCTCGCGGTCACCAGCACCGGCGACGTCGAGGTGATCGTCCAGCCCGCCACCACAGCCCCTCGCCGCAATCCCAAGAAGCGGTCGCGGCTGGTCTCGGAGCATCAGCGGCGCAAGGGCGATCCGGCGATGGGCGGCAGTACGCGCGCGCCGATCATGACGGCCTATCGCCAACAGGCGCTGGCCTGCGCTGCGGCGCTGTCAGGCGGCCCGCGGCGCGTGAAGGATTTGCGCGCCGGGATGCCGGACGCCGGCAAGATTTTGCTGCACAATGTCTATGGCTGGTTCGACCGCGCCGAACGCGGCATTTACGTGCTGACCGATGCCGGGCGTGCCGCACTGAAGCGCTGGCCGCAGCAGCGGCTGGATCTGGCCGCCGCCGAATAAAGGCGACGATGCAAACGGAGGAAATCAAATGATCGTGGTGACCGGCAGCGTGACGGCCCGACAGGATAGTTTCGACGAAGTCCGCCGGCTCAGCCTCGAGCACGTCCATCGCTCGCGCTTGGAGCCCGGATGCATCTCGCATGCCGTGCAGGTCGATTGCGAAAACCCGCTGCGGCTGGTGTTTTTCGAGCAGTGGGCCGACCGCACCGCGCTGCTTAACCATTTCGCGGTGCCGGCCTCGCGCGAATTCGTCAAGGCGCTGCAATCGCTGGCCGCAGCCGCCACCACGATCGAGCTGTACGACGCTACCAGGCTGGAGAAATTGTAGACGCATGGCTGTAATGCCACGCCAAATTCATATTGCAATGCAACATAAGGGCACTTAGGTATCTCGGCATCAGATGCGAGGCCCCGATGAGCGAAGACTGGAACACGAAATATGGCACCCGCCGCGTACGGCGCGATCCGCCGACGCTGGAGGAAGCGATTTTCGCCGCCGTCGGCATTACCGACGATCCGCAGCAGCAGGCGGAAATCGCCGCGGCGCTGATGGGGCTGCCATACGACGAAGTGCTGACGGAAGTGAAGAAGACCGGTCGCGCCGCTGCGCGATCCGCCACCCGCGTCATCACAGGTGAGCAAGGCTCCCAGCGCTCCGTCGTGGTCGAGCGCAAAGTCATCCGGCGCTTCGGCAACGACAAGCGCACCGGTACCTGACAACCGCAGTCACAGCGTTTTCCAGCGAAGTGGACACCGGTTCGCGTTAAGAAAACGCGTCAAACCAAAAATAGAGCCCCTTCCGATCCTATCGGAAGGGGCTCCAGAGAAATCGAGACTCCGGCAACTCGCGTCATCCCTGAGATGCGCGAATTGCCGGAGCGTAGATCGCGTGTCGGTCAGGCCGCCCGGCCCAGGCCGTACATCCTCATCAACATGCCCCAATAGGCGCGATTGAAGTTCGTGATCGCGCGTGCGGCCTCGATCGTCGTCGCCATTGCGGACGACGCCGTTTCGGGCTGGTTTTGCTTGGCCAGATCGATGTTGCCGGTGGATTCGCCGTAGCGGAACGTGAGGTGCGCGCCAAACTTGTTGGCGAGCGCCCGCATCGCTTCGTTCTGCGCGCCGGTGGTGATCCGCAGGCTCCGGTAACCCTTGCGCCGCGCCTCGGCGATCAGCCTCTTGAACAGGATACTGCCGACGCCCTTGCGCCGTACAGAACTCTCCACGCTGAAGGCAATCTCCGGCAACGCATCAGGCGATTGCTCCGGTGGATGCAGTTCGGCGGCGCCACGCACCACACCATCCTCGAAATAGGCGATGATGACCGTGCCGTCATTGGCGCATTTTTCGGCGTAACGCTCGATGAAGCTGTCGTCCATGAAGCCATGAAAACGATCATGGCGGCTGGTACGGTCGAGCCGCAAAAGGTGATCCCGCAGAAGCGGCAATTCCTCTTGTTGGCTGAGAATCCGAACGGTGCCCTTGGCGCGGCTCGGAACGGTAGTATGGTAGGTCATAGTCATAACTCCTCGTGGTAGCCCTCGAGGAAGCGTCGAATCCCTAGACCACCTATATTGTGCATCGCAATATGAAGTTCAACCCCCTCAAATGCCTCATAAAAAGCCAATCTCTGCTTAACTAATTGGTAACCAAATCGGCGCCAGTCGGAACTTTATTAGAGCACCATCTGGGTCTGGGTGACGATCGCCACCAGCTTGCCGTCCTCGGTCTCCAGCCGGGTCTGCCAGACCTGTGTGCGCCGCCCGCGATGCACCGGGGTCGCGGTGGCCGTCACCATGCTGCCCTCCTTGGCGCCGCCGATGAAATTGGTCTTGCTCTCGATCGTGGTGGTGCCCTTGGCGTCTTCGGGCAGGTTGATGACGGTGGCGGCTGCGCCTACCGAATCCGCGAACGCCATCACGGCGCCGCCGTGAATCGTGTTGCGCAACGTGCAGAGTTCCGGGCGTACCAGCATCTTCGCCACCACGCGATCCCTGTCGGCCTCGACAAATGTCACACCCTTCAATTCCGCGAACGGCATCTTCATCGATTGGATTTTTTCCAGCAGCGTCATAGGTCCTCCGGCACTTCCCTTGAGCGATTTCTCAGGGAGCATGAATGAGCCAGGTAAATCAGGCAATGACGTCCGAGGTAATGGCTCGGAGCTGTTGGCGATCGTGACAAGCCGCCGGTAATTCTGCATATCGTCTGCGATGCACCAGTTCCCTCCCCGCCGGATCGTCTGCCTTACCGAGGAGACCGTGGAGACGCTCTATCTGCTCGGCGAGCAGGACCGCATCGTCGGTGTCTCCGGATATGCGGTGCGGCCACCGCAGGTCCGCCGCGAGAAGCCGCGGGTATCGGCGTTCATCTCGGCAGACATTCCAAAGGTTCTGGCGCTGCAGCCTGATCTGGTGCTCGCCTTCTCCGACCTGCAAGCCGATATCGCCGCCGATCTCGTGCGTGCCGGCGTCGCCGTCCATGTCTTCAACCAGCGCGACGTCGCCGGCATATTGGCGATGATCCGCACGCTCGGCGCATTGGTCGGAGCCCCCGATCATGCCGACCAACTCGCCAACGGATTTGAACAACGCCTCGCCGCCATCGCATCAACGCCGCGGCCCGGCGCACGACCAAAAGTCTATTTCGAGGAGTGGGACGATCCGATCATCAGCGGCATCGGCTGGGTGTCCGAACTGATCGAGATCGCCGGCGGCGAAGACGTGTTGCCGAAATTGCGGTTTCAGCAGGCCGCCAGGGACCGGATCATTTCGGCCGACACCGTGCGCGACGCCGCGCCAGACGTGATCCTGGCCTCATGGTGCGGCAAGAAAGTCGTGCCGGAACGGATCAGAAATCGCCCCGGCTGGAGCGATATCCCCGCCGTGCGCAACAACCGCATCGTCGAGATCAAATCGCCGCTGATCCTGCAACCCGGCCCGGCGGCGCTGACCGACGGGCTGGACGCGATCGTAGCGGCGCTGTGGCCGCGGTAGCCGGCCGCAATCGCGCGCTACTCCGCGGCAAACGAGATGGTGGAGCGATCGTATTCACCGGATCCCATCCGCCCTTTTGCAAAGATTTCGTGCTCCGCGATCCACTCGAACGACTGCTCGAACACTTCCTTGGAATAGGTTTCAAAGACGATCCGCTCGCCCGGCCCCCACCTGCGGGTATCCATCACGGCATGGAAACGGTCCGGGAATTCGTTCTTGTAGTAATGCGTGTAGCGTTCCGGCCGCAGGTCGATATCGCGCTGCGCGCTTCGCAAGGCGCGGAAGTAACGCCGAACGTCTTCCGGATCGACCTCGCCCTTGATCATCGCCGCGATCATGAAGCTGGTATCGATCACCTTGCGGAAACCCAACTGCTCGGCGAGGTAGTACGGCCCGTTGAAAAGCGCCGCTGCCGGGCTCTTGCCCTCGAGCAGAAGCTCCATCCGGTAGAACAGCATGCCGTCTTCGAACGTCAGGTTGATCTCGCCGGGAGCCATGTACTGCTCCAGCGCCTGGATGGTCGAGTAGTGACTGCCCGACTGAAAGCCGACCGAGATAGGTACACCGGCAAGATCGCTTGGGGTACGAACGGGCGAGTCCGCCGGAACAAAAATGCCGGAGGGCGCGACCGAATAGACGTCGGCGTAGAGCTTGGCGTGACCGTTGGAGGCCGCCACGTTCACCGTCCAGTGGCAGGCACAACTCACATTGGCTTCGCGCCCCTTTTCGATGCTCTGGAACGCGCCTTGGTTCGCCTTGTTGTGGTGCTGGCCCTCGGTGGAGCGGATCAATTCGCGAAATTCATAGTCGAGGCCTTCGGCGCGAAAGTACCCCTTCTCCTCGGCGACCCATTCCTGCAGGCGAAAATGCGGCTCGATCACGAATTTGCTCATGGCGGATCTCCCTGAAGCGCACCCTTGAAGGTTTTGATTGACAGCAGCGTATCCGATGCGCGTCACTATTGCCATGTCCACACGGGAATAGATGATATGGCTGAAATTGCATCATCGGAATTGAATCTGCGCGAGCTGCGAATCCTGAACGCGTTGCTGCATGAACGCAGCATCACGCGCACGGCGCAGCTCTTGGCGACCACGCAACCCGGCATCAGCAAGGTGCTCCGCAATCTGCGGGCGCAGTTTGCGGACCCGCTGTTCGTCCGCAACGGACATGCGATGCAGCCGACCGCCAGGGCGCTCGAGATCGCCGACCAGTTGCGCACGCTGCTTGGTGCCGCCGATAGTTTGCGCGCCGCGGTGACGACGTTCGATGCCGCCCAATCGGACCGTACGTTCAGCCTGCTGCTGACCGATGTCGGAATGATCCGCTTCCTGCCACCGCTGATCGCCCACGTCGCCGCGATCGCGCCGCGGATCAATATCCGGGCGATGCCGCTGGACTCACGCCAGTTCGGGCTCAAGCTGGAAGCTGGCGAGGCCGATCTGGCGCTCGGTGCATTTCCGAAGGCGGCTCGCCATTTGCGCCGTCAGCGATTGTTCTTCGACGGTTACGTCACCGTGGTGCGCAACGGTCACCCCAGATTTGCGGGCTTGCGGTCCCGCGCTGGCTTTCTCACCGAGCGGCATATTCTGGTTACGGCGTCAGAGACCGGTCATGCCGCGCACACGGCGGCGCAGCGCGTGCTGGCGTCGCAGATACCCTCGTCGAATATCCTGCTGCAGGTCCCAAGCTTCGTTGCCGGCGCCGTTGTCGCAGCCGAAACCGACGCTCTGACGACCCTGCCGGCGAACCTGGCAAGGCGCCTCGCCGGCCCGCTCGGACTGACCGCCTTCGAAACCCCGATTGCGTTGCCGCGCATCGAGATTTCGCAATATTGGCACGAACGATATCATCGCGATGCCGGGCATCGCTGGTTCAGATCGGTGACCTTCGATCTCTACGCCGCGACGACGCAGACGCGCCGCCGTTGAGCCGCGCCGCAAAGGCGTTGTGGGCCAATGCATCATCCTGAATTCGTAGGGTGGGCAAAGGCGCACTTGCGCCGTGCCCACCATTCCTGTTCGAACGCGTAATGGTGGGCACGCTTCGCTTTGCCCACCCTACGATTACATCAGCACCGCGTCCGGGGCACGAACGGCTAAATCTTCTCCACCCCGCACCATTCCGCGATGAACAGCGCGGTGGCCTTGGTCGATTTCCGCAGCGACTCCAGGTCGACATATTCATTGAAGCCGTGGATGGCCGCGCCGCTGGCGCCGAAGCACAGGCTCGGGATGTTGTAGTTGAGGCCATAGAACCGCGTATCGGTCAGCGCGGTGAAGACGAGGTCCTCGACCTTACCGCCATAGACAGCATTGAACGCTTTGCCGAAGGCGGCTTCGGGTGCGGCGGAATCCTTCAGCTCATAGCCTTCCGACAGGAAGCCCGACCACTCCACCTCGGGCGGATTGTTGGAGAGGAAGCGGTGGTCGCGCGAGGCCGCGGAGACGCAGGCCAGAATCTCCTTCTGGCAATCGGCGATCGACCAGCCCGGCAGCACGGCGATACGGCAATCGACGTCGCACCACGCCGGCACGCTGGAGGCCCAGTCGCCGCCCTTGATGATGCCGGGGTTGAAGTTGATCGGATGCGTCAGCGTCTTGAAATGCGGATCGGACTTGGCACGCTCGTTCCACTCGGCCTCGAGCTTGCCGATGGCGTGAACGAGATGGTAGGCGGCCATGATTGCATTCGAGCCGGAGCCGGCATGCGCCACATGCACGGGAATGCCGCGCACCCGCAAGCGAAACCAGATCACGCCGACCTGCGAACGCACCATCTTGCCGTTGGTCGGCTCGGGAATGAAGCAGGCGTCGGCCCGGTAGCCGCGCTGCAGGGTCGAGAGCGCGCCGACACCGGTACTCTCCTCCTCGATCACGGATTGAAAATGAATGCGCGCGGTCGGCCGCAGGCCCGCGGCCTTGATCGCATCGAGCGCATAGAGCGCGCCGATGGTGCCCGACTTCATGTCGCAGGCGCCGCGGCCGTACATCCTGCCGTCCTTGATCACGGGCGAGAATGGCGGCGTCTCCCACATGTCGAGCGGACCGGCCGGCACCACGTCGCAGTGGCCCTGCAGGATCAGCGACTTGCCGCCATTGCTCGGCGGACGGTAGGTGCCAACCACGGTGCGGGCCTTCGAAAAATCATGCTCGATCGGGCCGAAGCCGCGCAGGTCCTTCAAATCCTCGACGTCAATATGCCAGTCGTCAACCTCGTAGCCGCGCGCGCGCAGGAGATCGCCGATCATGTCCTGGCACGGCCCTTCGGCGCCGCGGGTCGAGGGGATCGCGACAAAATCGCTTGTGATCGACAACTGGTCATCAAAGCCGGCATCGACGGCGTCGAGGATTCGTTGTTGCGTGTCGGCAGTCATGCGGCGGCTCCAGTCGGGAATTTGCGGGTCACAAGAACCCGCACTCTAACCCGATCCTAGCCGCCGGAGTAATGCAGAAGGTGGGCCTCCTGCAAGGCGTCATCGAGCAGACGACCTTCCGAATAGACACGCAGCGATTGCGGCCTTTTGACACCGTCCATCAGCCGCGGACAGGGTTCCGGCGCGCCGATCACGGTGCGCACGGGAATGCGCTCGGCATAGATCGGCAACGCATAGTCCTCGTCATCGTCGGCGACGCCCTTGGTGCGCACCTTGGCCGATGCCTGCTCGATCTCCATCGCGATCACAGCGCTCGCCTTGATTTCCTGCTTGGTGCTTTGCCGCAAGGAGGCGGTGCGGTCGGGAAAGAACCGGTCGACCATCGCGACCAGCGCGTTTGCCTTCTCGTCCGGGTCGGTCACGAGATAGGCGGTTCCGAAGGCCATCACGGCGCGATAATCGGCCGAATGGTTGAAGCCGCACCTTGCCAGCACCAGGCTGTCGAGATGCGCAACCGTCAGGCACACCCGCTGCCCGTCCGACTGGTTTTCCAGCATGCGGCTGGCGCTGCTGCCGTGCCAATAGAGCTTGTTGCCTTCCCGCCAGAAGAACGTCGGCGTGCAATAGGGCTGGCCGTCGATCACATACGAGACGTGACACAGCATCGAGGCGTCGAGCAGACCGTGAACCGTGGCGTGGTCGTAGCGGCCGCGCTCATGCAGCCGCTTCACCCGGTTGCGCGGCGACACGGGATAGGAATGGGTGGTCTCGCCTTCGGACACGACGGCTCCTGTCAGCATCAGTGAATGATGACAGCAGTTGTACCGGCGAATTTGGTCTGCGATAGTGCCAATTCCATGCGAAAAATTCCGACCAATTCTTCGCCGTCGCCGCGCAAAGCCGAGCTGCCGCTGGATCTTTCCGGTCCGCATGTGACCCCGCGCGCGGCCTCGCCGCACCGGCTCTACCAGGCGCTTTGCCACGCCATCGTCGGCGGAATCGTCAAGCCCGGCGAACCGCTACCGCCTTCCCGGACGCTGGCCAGCCAGACCGGTTTTCGCCGCAACGCGGTCACGACGGCCTACGAGCGTCTGATCGCCGACGGGTTTGCGGTCGCCATCGTCGGCTCGGGCACGTTCGTTGCGGCGCGGATCCCTGCGCAAGCGAGCGGCGCCGGCAAAACCAGGGTCGTGATCGAGGCGCCGCCGCAAGGCACCCTGTCGCTCGGCTGCACGCATATCGATGTCCGGGCCC
>JBOHIT010000583.1:0-8888 GCA_050726155.1 Bradyrhizobium sp. | reverse complement strand
CGGCTCGGCATGCTGCCCTACGACCTCTATGGCAAGACGGTCCTGATCGTGGGCTTCGGTCGCATCGGCACGCGCACCGCCAAGCGCTGCCAGGCGATGGAAATGAACGTCCTGATCTTCGATCCCTACAAGCCTGCGGCCGACATCAAGGCGGCTGGCTGCGAGCCGGTCGCCGATCTCGATGCAGCACTGCCGCGCGCCGACTTCGTCAGCATTCACTGTCCCAAGAACCCGGAAACCGTCGGGATGTTCAATGCGGCGCGGCTCAAATTGATGAAGCCCGCGGCCTACCTGATCAATACCGCGCGCGGCGGCATCGTCGACGAACCTGCGCTGCATGATGCACTGCTGTCCGGCAGGCTCGCCGGCGCCGGTCTCGACGTTTTCGAACAGGAACCGCCGCCCGCCGGCCACTCGCTGTTCGCGCTTCCGAACGTCATCTTCGCCCCCCATGTCGCCGGCGTGACCCGGGAGGCCGTGGATCGCATGAGCGAGCAGACCGCGCGCAATATCCTGAGCGTGCTGGATGGCGATCCCCTGCGCGTGAACGTGATCAATCAGGACGTGCTCTGACCGTCGGCAATGGACCCGGTTGAGCTGGCTTGGCCGGGATCAATGGAGGGAGCCAACTCTGACATTGCAGGCCCTGGAAGCACCGATTACCGCCGGTCTGTGCCTGAACGGACAAAACTCAGCCTCATTCCGAGGCGAGGAAACGAATACCGGGCGGCAACGGGGACACCGATTCCGCAGTCGGAGTTTGATCCGGAGGGCTGAATGGTGAGTCAAAGCGACCCGACTGATAACGCACTGGCTGCGATCGCCAGCATCCTCGATCAGCCGCCTGTGATCCAGCGCCACACGGCACGGCCTGCCGTCGAGGAAATGCCGGCCACCCCGCCACCACTTGAATCCACTCCGTCGCTCGAGTCGCCGCCACCCCTCCCGGCTCCGCCGCCGCTCGATGACGCTCCTCCGCTCGATGATTCCCCTGCACTGCTCGAGGCCTCTCCTCCTCTTGAAACCGCGCCTCCGCTTGAAGCCACTACTCCTGTCGAGGCCCATGGCTATTCCAAGGTCGGTCCCGGACCGATGGCAGCGATCCGCTTCAAATGGACGGTCCGCGAGGACCGCGGCGACTATTACGTCGACGAGACCATTGGCGAGAATTCAACGCCGATCGTTATCGGACCGATGAGCAAGGATTCCGCGATCCAGGCGGTCGACGACCGCGAAGCCGAGGCGCGGCGGCGGTTCGAGCAATTGAAGGGCGAAATGACGGGACGCGCGGCCGCCGCCAAACTGGTGCGGAAAGACAGCGGCGAAGCGTAAGCGCCAACGCTATTTCGGCGGCCCGAGAAAATCCTTCTTGGCGAGATCGACGCCGGCGTGGCGCAGGATGTCGTAGGCCGTGGTGACGTGAAAGAAGAACTGCGGCACGCTGAATGTCAGCAGCAGCGACCGCCCGGTGAATTTGCGGGTCGCTCCGTTCTTGAAGGTGAAGACGACCTCCTTGTCCGCCGCGCCATCGATCTCCGCACGTGGCAAGCCCTGTACGAATTCGATCGCAGCGGATATCCGCGCTTTGAGTTTGGTTATGTCAGGCTCGGCCGCCGGGAAGACGTGCGGTTCGCGGCCCGCCAGCAGCGCACAGGCGACCACGGCATGCCGGTTGGCCTCGCCGACCTGACGCGTCAGATCATACATGTTCGGATAGAGCCGTAGGTTGAGCAGGATCGCCGGATCGATGCTTTTCGAATTGGCATAAGCCGATGCGTGATCCAGCAGACCAGACAGATTGCCGAGATAGGGCACGAAAACGTCGACCGACGCTTCGCAGAGTGAGAGGGGCACGATTTTCGTTTCTCCGGCTGGCCCGGCGCAGGCATCTGGTCTAAATCCGCCATCACGAACAAGGTGTCATCGAATTCACCGGCGGAGAAGAATTTATGTTTCGAATGTTCATTGGTTTCGGCATGGCTGCCCTGTTGGCGGTTTCCGCCCACGCCCAGCAGGGCGCCCCTTCCCGCCTCGACGACATCACCAAGCGCGGCACGCTGCGCGTCGGCATGACCGGCGACTATTTGCCCTTCACCTATCTCGACAAGAGCACGCAAAAATTCCGCGGCTTTGACGTCGACATGGCGGAAGCGCTCGGCAAGGCGATCGGCGTCAAGGTCGAATTCGTCCAAACCGCCTGGCCGCAACTGATGAAGGATTTCGAGGCCGACAGTTTCGACATCGCGATGGGCGGTGTATCGATCACGCTCGACCGGCAGAAGAAGGGCTTGTTCTCGACGCCGATCATGCGCGAGGGCAAGACACCGATCGCGCGCTGCGCCGACAAGGGCAAATACGAAACCATCGCCGACATCGACAAGCCTGGAACACGCGTGATCGTCAATCCCGGCGGCACCAACGAACGGTTTGCCCGCGCCAATGTCAAAAACGCCGAGGTGAAACTGCACAACGACAACGTCACCATTTTCGACGAGATCGCCAAGGGCAATGCCGACCTGATGATGACGGATTCATCGGAGACACGCTACCAGCAGAAAATGCATCCCGGCGTACTCTGCGCGGTTCATCCGGAAAAGCCGTTCGACTTCGCCGAGAAAGCTTACTGGCTGCAGCGCGATGTCGCGCTCAAGGCCTTTGTCGACCAGTGGCTGCACATCACAACCGAGGACGGCAGTTTTGGGAAAATCTATGCGGCGTGGTTCGATTGATCCACCGGTCAAAACCATCGGATTTTCGCCGCAAATTGCCCGTCTGCCAGGTGCAAATTAGACTCCACAACGACGTTGAACCAAAGCCGCTAATACACGACTCATCTTTTGAACGCGATGTGGATCACGTTTCGCGAGCTACTATTGCGTAGCGTCGGGGGTTGGGATTCCCTGCACAGGAGGTCGTTATGAAGAAGCTTCTGGCGATTGCCGCGCTTTTGCTGGCGAGCACTACCGCTCAGGCCCAATACACCTTCGATTATGGTGGCCGCACCATCCGCATCGATCCTGACCGCGGCACCGTTCAGATCCCGGGCGTTTACGACAATACGCCAAAGGCCAAACGTTCGCGCAACGAGGACGGCGATCGTGATCGTCCGCGCAAACAATCGCCGCAACAGGCAAAGACGGATTCGAAGACCGCGCCCGACGCGGTCGCTCCCGCTGCCCCCGCTGAGCAAGCCGCCGTACCGGCGGCACCTGCGCCGGTTCCCGAGGCTCCCGCCCCCGTTGTGACTCCGGCAGAGCCTGCGCCCGCCACTGTTGCCGTTGCCCCGGCGGAGCCGGTGACAACGCCGGCAGCGCCGTCGCCGCCCAGCGCACCGACGCCGCAAGTTCAGCGGGAGCCGCCTCCGGCGCCGAAGCCTGCCATTGCCGCGGTGACGCCGCCGCCGGCGCCGGCCGCGCAAGCCGCGAACTCGCCGCTCGGCGTCTGGTTGACGGAAGAGAAGGAAGGCAAGGTCCGGATCGAACAGTGCGGCTCCAATCTGTGCGGCTACTCCGTCGACAAGAAGTCGAACCGCAACGGCGAGCAGGTGCTGATCAGCATGAAGCCCGGCAAGGACAACAAATGGAGCGGCCGGATTTTCGATCCCAATAGCGGCAGCACCTATGATTCAACGATCGCGTTGAAAGGCTCCGACAGCCTGCGCGTTCAGGGTTGCGCCTTTGGCGGCATGTTCTGCGGCGGCCAGACCTGGACCCGCGTCAACTGACGCGACACGCCGCTCCCGCGCAAATCGCCCCAAGCCCCGCCACTCCGGCGGGGCTTTTGTTCGCGGCGTCGCGCGGTAAAGCAATCCGGTTCACGCCGAAACGACGTCAGAATTGTTCGTGTGATGACCATCACTGTCGTATCTAAGCCGCTGTGAGAGGTTGCCCTCATCAAACAGACAGGGGCTCGTCATGGGACGCATTTTCAAATCTGCCACCGCCTTTCGCATCCTGATGCTGGTCGGAACGATCTTCGCCACACCGGCGGCGGCGGCGACCTTCGACGGTGAATGGAACGTGCACATCGCATCGTCGAATGCCGCCTGCAGCAGCGGCGTCTCGGTGTCGATCGGGATCAACAATGGTCAGGTCGCCTCGACCAGCGCCGCGGTAACCGCGTCAGGCCGCGTCGCCGACGCCGGCAACATCTCGGTGACACTGGCGAGCGGCATGAAGCGCGCGGTCGGCCTCGGCCGCCTGACCGGCGCCTCGGGATCAGGCACTTGGCGCGCCGCGCTGTGCTCGGGCACCTGGACCGCGCAGCGGATCTAAATCGCGAAAACAACCCCATGCAAAGATAGAAATGTGCCCCGGCTCAGCAGCTTAGCGCAGCGTCCGGGGCACGCAGATTTATCCCTAGCCGACCTTTGCCGAGTACTCGGCGTCGGTGACGTGCTCCATCCAGGTCACAGCAGAGCCGTCGATCGCCTCCTGCATTGCGAGGTGGGTCATGGCATTGGCCGGCGAGCCGCCGTGCCAATGTTTCTCGCCCGGAGGAATCCAGACCACGTCACCGGCCTTGATTTCATGGATCGGCCCGCCCTTGGCCTGGATCCGGCCGACGCCTGAAATGACGTAGAGCGTCTGGCCGAGCGGATGGGTGTGCCAGGCCGTGCGCGCGCCGGGCTCGAAGGCGACCCGGTTGCACACCAGCCGCGCGGGTGCGGCGGCGGTGATGATCGGATCCTGCAGCACCGTGCCGGTGAAGGAATCAGCGGGCGCGCGGCGGGTCGGCCGCGAACCGGAGACGTGGATTTCCATGGCGTTATCCCTTCTTGTTGATGTTATTTCTTGCTCGCCGCGTAACGCGCCTTGGTCTCGGCGTTCATCGGATAGAGGCCGGGCAACGCCGCGCCATTATTCACCTCGTTGACGATCCAGGCTTCCATCCGCTCCTGCTCGGCGCCTTCGGCCAGAATGAGGTCGAGGAACGCCTGCGGGATCAGCACCGCGCCATCCTGGTCGGCGACCACGATATCATTCGGAAATACCGCAACGCCGCCGCAGCCGATCGGTTCGCCCCAGCCGACGAAGGTCAGGCCTGCGACCGACGGGGGTGCAGCGTAACCATCGCACCAGACCGGCATGCCGGTGCCGAGCACGCCTTCGACGTCGCGCACGACGCCGTCGGTGATCAGCGCCGCCACGCCACGCTTGACCATGCGCGCGCAAAGGATGTCGCCGAAGATGCCGGCATCCTTGACGCCCATGGAATCGACCACGGCAATGCAGCCCTGCGGCATCGCTTCGATCGCGGTGCGGGTCGAGATCGGCGATGACCAGGATTCCGGCGTCGCGAGGTCTTCGCGCGCCGGTACGAAGCGCAGCGTGAAGGCCGGCCCGACCAGCCGTGGCTGTCCCGGGCGAAGCGGTTTGGTGCCGCGCATCCAGACGTTCCGCAGGCCCTTCTTGAGCAGAACCGTGGTGATGGTAGCAGTGGACACGCGGGACAGGGTCGCGATCGCTTCGGGGGACAGGGACATCGGTTCGGCAAGGCTCCAACGGGAGGGATCAAAAGGTAGCGCATCTTGCGGGGCGCGGGCATCGCGTCAAGGGCTCGTTGTGGGAGCGCGATCACAACATCTTATCACAGCGATGCATATTAATTTATTGAACTTGCTCAATGATTTCGCACGAAGCGAATTCCACTGGCGCGCAAAACAGGCTACAGCTTGATCTCAGCCCAAGAGTCCCCGTGCAATCGTCAGACAGATCCCGAGGCAGTACCGAGGCCATGGCCGCGACGCTACCCCCGCCCCGCCTTTTGCCAAGTGGCGACAGCGCCATCACGGTGGAGTTTTCCCGCAACATTGACGATGCCGCCAACCGGCGGGTGCTGGCGCTCGACCGTGCGATGGCGAGCGCGCCAGTCGAAGGCGTCACCGAGACCGTACCGACCTATCGCTCGCTGCTGGTGCATTACGATCCCGTACAGACTTCGTTTGAAGCGCTCGGCGAGCAGATTTTGACGCTGACGAAGTTGCCGGTGCCGGCCACGACAAAAATGCGGCGCTGGCGCATTCCCGTGATCTATGGCGGCGAGCATGGCATCGACCTCGAGGATGTCGCCAAGACGCTCAAGACGACACCCGATGATATCGTGGCGCGCCATGTCGCCGGCGATTACCGCGTTGCCATGATCGGCTTCACGCCCGGCTGGTCGTATCTCTCGGGGCTTTCGGATTCGCTGCAGATGCCACGGCGGCAAAATCCGCGTCTGCTGACGCCGGCCGGCACGGTCTCGATCGGCGGTGTCCAAACCGGGGTGCAGTGCCTCGCCGGCCCCAGCGGCTGGCATTTGCTCGGCCAGACCGCGGTCCGGACCTATCAACTGCACCGCGATCCGACCTTCCTGCTGGAGCCCGGCGACGCGATTACGTTCACGCCGGTCGACGCCAGGATTTTTGCCGAGCAGGACCGCGCCGCAGCGGCGGGCGAGATCGTGGCCGAGTTGATGACGTCATGAGCAAGCTCGTCGTCACATCGATCGGCCCGGCAAGTTCGGTACAGGACGGCGGCCGCCCCGGCTCGCAGCGCTATGGCCTGGTGCCGAGCGGCGCCATGGATCGCCTGGCGCTGGCAGCGGCGAACACGCTGGTCGGAAACAAGCCGTTCGCGGCCTGCATCGAAGCCGGGCCATTCGGCGCCGCGTTCACGGCACGCGGCGGCGCGGTCCGCATCGCGTTGTCGGGCGCGTCGCGCAACGCCGACATCGCCGGACGTCCGGTCGCGATCGATACGTCGGCGACACTGGCCGATGGCGAGACCCTGACGCTCGGCTTTGCCCGCAGCGGTTCGTTCAGTTATCTCGCCTTCGAAGGCGGCATCGCCGGCGAACCTGACTTCGGTAGCCTCTCCGTCAATGCGCGCGCCGGGCTCGGCAGCCCCTATCCGCGCCCGCTACAGAGCGGCGACGAGTTGCAGGCCACGGCCGCCAGCGCTGCGCCCGAACAGCGGATCGAATTGCCGGCCACGGCTGATGCGCCGATCCGCGTGGTGTGGGGACCGCAGGATGACGAATTCGCCGATGATGCCAAGAAACTGTTTATCGATAGCGAGTGGAAGATATCGGCGACCAGCGATCGCATGGGCTATCGGCTCGAAGGCCCCGTCATCAAGCATCTGCACGGCCACAACATCGTTTCCGACGGCACCGTGAACGGCAGCCTGCAGGTTCCCGGCAACGGCCAGCCCATCGTGCTGATGCCGGACCGCGGCACCAGCGGCGGTTATCCCAAGATCGCGACCGTGATCTCCGCCGACTTCGGACGGTTGGCACAGACGCCGGCCGGCCGCGCCTTTCGATTCAAGGCCGTCAGCATGGCGGAAGCCCAGGACGCGGCGCGACAATTCGCGGAACTGCTGCGCTCCCTGCCCGACCGGCTGCGCGCCATCGAAAGCTTTGATCTCAACATCGACGCGCTGCAAGATGCCAACGTCGCCGGTCATGCCGTCAGTGCGATCGACGCCTCGACCTGGCAAGTCGCGTCGGCGGCAGACGTAGCGGGACCGGACTAGAGTATGATGATGTTTGGTTCAGTGCGCAGCCGTCATCCCCGGACGAACGCATTTGCGCTCGCTCGGGAGGTGCGAGCGCAGCGAGCCTCGAAGGATGGGCCGCGGGCCGTACATCCTTCGAGGCGCGCAAGCCAGCGGCGCAATTGCGCCGCCGAGCGCACCTCAGGATGACGGTCGAGGGTGCGGGCACGCCGCCCCGATCTAATATCTTCAAGTTTTAATACCCAAGATCCACTCAGCGAAAGCGGACCAGCACCATGAAAACCATCGACCTCAATTGCGATCTCGGCGAAGGATTTGGCGCGTGGGAAATGGGCAATGACGCCGCCATGATCGAGTTGGCGACCTCGGTCAACGTCGCCTGCGGCTTCCACGCCGGTGATCCCGATATCATGCGCCACACGGTTGAGCTTGCGAAGGCGCGCGGTGTCAGCGTCGGCGCCCATCCGGGCTATCGCGACCTGCACGGCTTTGGCCGGCGACCGATGCCCGGTTTGAAATCATCCGAAATCGAAAACCTCGTCGCCTACCAGATCGGCGCGTTGCAGGCGATTGCGACTGCGGCCGGTCACAAGGTCACGCACGTCAAGGCACACGGCGCGATTTCCAACGTCGCCTGCGAAGACGACATGACGGCAAGGGCGATCGCCAACGCCATCAAAGCGGTCGATGCCAACCTGATCTTTGTGGTACTCGCGAACTCAAAGTTGGTGACCGCGGGCGAAGCCGCCAATTTGCCGATGGTGCACGAAGTGTTTGCCGACCGCGCCTATGAAGACGACGGCCAGCTGGTATCGCGTAAAAAGCCCGGCGCGGTGCTGCACGACCCCAAGGCGATCGCCGATCGCGTGGTGCGGATGGTGCAGGACGGCGCGGTGGTCTCGGTGTCAGGCAAGGTGATCAAGATGCGCACCGATACCGTCTGCATTCACGGCGATACGCCGGGCGCGGTCGAGATCGGCCGCGGCGTGCGTCAGGCGTTGAAGGACGCCGGAATTGCAGTGGCGCCGTTCAAGACAGCGAACTGAAGTTGCCTTAGAAGGGGTGAACCGAGAGCGAGCCGAACACGATGGCCGCGATCAGCGCGAGCGAGCTGTAGACCGCGGCGGTATGCAATCCAGTCCCGGTCCGGCGGGACAGGGAGCGTGCATACAGGTGCAGGCGGGCTTCAGCCGATAGTTCGCGCATGGTCGATCTCCAACGCAGCATGGGCTGCATATGGAATATCGTTCGCGCCAACTTGCAAGAAGGTCCGAGAAATAGTGATGCGGACCCTCCTCCGGACTCACTTTCCAGTGAAAAATTCTCTCGTGCGGATTCACGCGAGAATTTTATTCGGGCCGATTTGAGCTAATTGGAACCCTGGGG
>JBOHIT010000582.1:0-4448 GCA_050726155.1 Bradyrhizobium sp. | reverse complement strand
TTGCGGCACCCCGGCAATAAGGAGGGTCCCATTAGGGACCAGGGTGGTGAATTGCATCGTTGAGGGGCGGCAATTGCCTCTGGATTCCTGCTGATGTCCTCAACAAACCGTTAACGTTTTTCCGCGCGAAACCTGGCAATCCAGAACCTAGACCGGGTCGACCAGGATCACCCTGATGTCGTTGACGTTGGTGAGCGTCGGACCGGTCTGCAGCAGGTCGCCGGTCGCGGTGAAGAATGCGGTGGCGTCGTTGTTGGCGAGATAGGCTCTTGCGTCGAGGCCAAGCGATTTCATCTTCGCAAACGTGGTCTGGTCGATCACGGCGCCCGCTGGATCGGTGGCGCTGCCGGCGCCGCCATCGGCGCCGTCGGTATCGCCGGCCAGTGCGCAAACGCCCGGTGTATCCTTGAGCAGGTCCGCCAGCGCCAGCGCGTATTCCTGGTTGGGGCCGCCGCGGCCATTGCCGCGCACGGTCACGGTGAGTTCGCCGCCCGACAGGATCGCGGTGCGCTTACCCTCGCTGCGGGCTTTCAGCGCCATCTGGACGTGTGCGGCGGCGACATCGCGGGCCTCGCCTTCGAGATCGGCGCCGAGATCGATGACGGCGTAGCCCGCATCCCGTGCGATCCGGTTCGCCGCATCGAGCGAAGCCTTCGGCCGCGCGATCATTTCGAACCGGGCGCGAGCAAAAGCGGAATCGCCGGGCTTGCAGCTTTCGTTTTTGGAGTCGTTCAGCGCATGCCGAACGGCGTCGTCGACCGCGAGATTGTATCGCGCGACCAGTGCGCGGGCGTCCGCCAGCGTGGTCGGATCCGGCACGGTCGGTCCCGACGCAATGGCCGACGGATCGTCGTGCGGCACGTCGGAGATCGCCAGCGTGACGATTTCGGCGGCGCGGCTGCCGGCGCGCGCCAGCCGGCCGCCCTTGATGCGCGACAGATGCTTGCGCACGATATTCATCTCGCCGATCGGCGCCCCGGAACGCAACAGCGCGCGATTGACCTGTTGCTTCTGCGTGAATGAAACACCCTCAACCGGCGCGATCCAGTTCGCCGAACCGCCGCCCGACAGCAGCACGAGCAAGAGATCGTCCGCGGTTGCCTCCGCCGCGAGACGCAGCGTATCGTCGGCGGCCTTCAGCCCGGCCTCATCGGGCACGGGATGGCCGGCCTCGACCACCCGGATCCGCCTTGTCGGCACGCCGTGGCCATGGCGGGTGGTGGCAATGCCGGTCAAGCGTTGCGGGTCGAGTCCCAGCGCATCGAGATAATGCCGTTCCGCCGCTGCGGCCATGGCGGCCGCGCCCTTGCCGGCGGCGAGACAGATCACCCGGCCCTTGGGCGCCGGGCGCAAATGCGCCGATAGCACCACATCGGGATGCGCAGCCGCGACGGCCGCATCAAAGATAGCGCGCAGGAGGAGACGTTGGTCGGTCATCGGTTCACTTGAGCCAGCGATTGCGGTCGGGAGACCCGGTTATCCATCCAATCGGCACAAAAGAAAACCCCCGCGGGCGGGCCCGCGGGGGTCGATGTAGAACCGTTATGAGCCGATCAGGAATCCAGATGGCTAGCCGCCGGCATCACCGGTGAGGATTTCGCCGAAGCGTTCCCAGGTCTCGCCCTTGAACCGGATCAGCTGCACCTGCGAGATAGGTGCAAAGTCGCTGGCCGATGTGTTGACCTTGATGCCCGGCAACAAGCCTTCGAGTTCGAGGTTCTTGATGCTGGCCGCCTGCTTCATGACGTTCTCGCGTGTGAGATCGTCGCCGCAAGCCTTCAATACATGCACGAGGCCCTGGGCGACGGTGTAGCCGAAGATCACCGACGCATCGGCGCGATTGGCTTCCGGATAATATTTGTCCAGGAACACGTTCCAGGCCTTCATGCCGGCATCGTCTTTCCACTGCGCATCCGTCGGATCCTTGAGGTATTGCGACGAGATGATGTCCTGGGCGTTTTCCATGCCGGCCGGCTTGATGACGCTGCCGATCGAGGCCGAGACGTTGTTGAGGAAGTGCAGCGGCTTCCAGCCGATTTCAGCGTTCTTCTTGATCGCTTGCGCTGCGAATTTAGGCGTGGTGATGTTGATGAACACGTCGGCGCCGGTCGACTTCAGCTTGACGATGTGGGAGTCGATGGTCGGTTCGGAGACTTCGTAGCTTTCCTCGATCACGATCATCGATGCGCCCTTGGCGCCGAGTCCGTCCTTGAAGCCCTTCAAATAGTCCTTGCCGTAATCGTCGTTCTGATAGAGCACGGCGATCTTGGCGCCCGGTTTCTCCTTCAGGATGTACTTCGCGTAGATCTGGGTTTCGCTCTGGTAGTTGGGCTGCCATCCCATGGTCCAGGGGAAGTTCTTCGGATCGTTCCACTTGGTGGCGCCGGTGGCGACGAACAGCTGCGGGACCTTCTTCGTGTTCAAATATTTCTGGATCGCCGAATTCGGCGGGGTCCCCAGCGGATTGAACACCAGCAGCACTTCATCGCTTTCGACCAGCTTGCGGGCCTGTTCCACCGTCTTCGGCGGCGAGTAGGCGTCGTCATAGCTGATGAAGTTGATCTTGCGGCCGTTGATGCCGCCCTCGGCGTTGATCTTCTTGAAATAGGCTTCCTCGGTCTTGCCGATCACGCCATAGGCGGAAGCGGGTCCGCTGTAGGGCATGATGTTGCCGATCTTGATTTCGGTATCGGAAGCACCTGTGTCGTATTTTTTCTGGGCAAGTGCGCCGTTGCTCGACGCTACGAACGCAATGAGCGCGGCCGAGGCAATGGCTATTCTGCTGTTGGCAATGAGCATTCCAAGTCTCCCTTTTTTGAAGTATTTTTGGGTATGCGCCATGCTCTCTTGTTGATTGGAATTGGCTCATGGCGCGGCCGGATTGAATACGATTTGACGGCAGCCATCAAGAAAAAGCCCCCGCGGCGAGGCCGCAGGGGCTGCTTCTTTAGTAGTCAGGCGAAGCCTCGAGTGGTCGGCGAAGCCTTGGCTCCGATCAAGTCAGAGCCAAGGAAAACGCCTTATTGGTTAGCCGCCAACGTCGCCGCTGATGACTTCGCCGAACAGTTCCCAGCCCTCGCCCTTGAACTTCATCAGTTGCAATTGCGAGATCGGGGCGAAGTCGGTCGCCGAGGTATTGACCTTGATGCCCGGCAGCAGGCCGCCAAGCTCGAGGTCCTTGATGCTCGCCGCCTGCTTCATGATGTTTTCGCGCGTCAAATTATCGCCGCAGGCCTTCAGCACGTGCACGAGGCCCTGGGCCACGGTGTAGGCGTACATGACCGATGCGTCGGCGCGGTTGGCTTCGGGATAGTACTTGTCGAGGAACTCGTTCCAGCCCTTCATCCCCGCGTCGTTCAGCCATTGCTTGTCGGTCGGATCCTTCAGGTAGTTCGACGAGATGATGTCCTGCGCGTTTTCGAACCCGGCGGGCTTGATGACGCTGCCGATCGAGGCCGAGACGTTGTTGAGGAAATGCAGCGGCTTCCAACCGATCTCCATGTTCTTCTTGATCGCTTGCGCCGCGAATTTCGGCGTCGTGATGTTCAGGAAGACATCGGCGCCGGTCGACTTGAGCTTGACGATATGGGAGTCGATGGTCGGCTCGGAGACTTCGTAGCTCTCTTCCATCACGATCATCGACGCGGCCTTGGCGCCGAGGCCGTCCTTCAGGCCCTTCAGGTAATCCTTGCCGTAATCGTCATTCTGGTACAGCACGGCGATCTTGGCGTCCGGCTTGTGCTTGAGAATGTACTTTGCGTAGATGATGGTTTCGCTCTGGTAGTTGGGCTGCCAGCCGATGGTCCAGGGGAAATCCTTGGGATCGTTCCATTTGGTGGCGCCGGTGGCGACGAACAGTTGCGGCACCTTCTTCTGGTTCATGTATTTCTGGATCGCCGAGTTCGGCGGCGTGCCGAGCGGATTGAAGACGATCAGGACTTCGTCGCTCTCCACCAGCTTGCGTGCCTGCTCCACCGTCTTCGGCGGGCTGTAGGTGTCGTCATAGCTGATGAAGGTGATCTTGCGGCCGTTGATGCCGCCTTCGGCATTGATCTTCTTGAAGTAGGCTTCCTCGGTCTTGCCGATCACGCCGTAAGCGGAAGCAGGTCCGCTGTAGGGCATGATGTTGCCGATCTTGATTTCAGTGTCGCTGGCGCCGACATCGTACTTCTTCTGTGCAAGTGTGCCGCTGCTGGTGACGGCAAGCAATGCGAGGGCAGCCGGAATGGCTCCCAATCGCAAGTTGATAGCAGGCATGTTGTTCTCCCTGGGGACCACGATGAAATGTGTCGATTTTTTTGTCGGCAGCACTTGGCGGCTGTTGGCGGCATTGAATACCTTTCGGCCGCGCCGGGCAACAAAAAGCCCCCCGCGACGGTGTCGCGGGGGGTGATATTTAGTCTGATCCCCCTCCGGGCGGACTGCCCGCGAGGCGGAATATCAAAGCG
>JBOHIT010000581.1:0-18609 GCA_050726155.1 Bradyrhizobium sp. | reverse complement strand
AAGTCGACTCCGGCCATGTCGGCGATATCCGTCAGCGAAAACATGTGAGGTGCAAATTCCGGAGGTACCAGGAACTCCTCGAATTCGACCTCGGATAGGTCCTGCTCCAGCACGAAGCCGAAGGCTGCAACGCCGTCTTCCGTCTTGGAGACGATGACCTTCCAGAAGCGCGCGGGGATGCGCGCGCGAATCTTCACCTTGCCGCCACCGGCGCCGACAAAGACGCGATCGTCGGGATCGAGCACCGGCCCGGCGAACTGAGCGAGCCGCTCCGACGCCGCACTTTTGAGGACGTGATTCTCGAGATCGCCCCAGTTCTCGACACCCCGGGCCGACTGATTGTATTCCGCGACCTGCGGCGAGCAGTTGGTGACGTGGTAGGTGTCTCCGTTGGCGCTCACCAGCATCTTGTAGGTCGCGCCCCAGTTGACATCTTCGCGGCGAACGATGTGTCCCTTGTCGAAGGCACCGTTATCGCGCGTAAAGAACACGTCCGGGAGCTGAAATTTGTCATCGAGACGCCGATCGTTGAACCAGCGTTCCTGATCGTTTGCGCCCAATCCGCTCAGCGCTTTGCGCGTGTACTCCTTGCTCGGATCGGGCTTCTTCAGTTTTGGATCGGCCGTAACATTCGACGCTGTGATGTGGGCGAGCCTGCGCTCGGCATTCATGATGATGGAGAAGTTCTGGTAATGCAGGACCTTCTCGCCCTTGCGCCCCACGGCGATTACCTTGGGATCCCTGGGCTTCGGCATTCCGATCACCACACCGAGGAATTTTGGGTCGTAGCCGGTTCGCGAGTCCAGGTTGGTATCGTGGTCGGGCTCGCGCATCGCCTCAGTGATATCGCCGCCCTCGGCGGCGACAGACTCTACCTGCGCGCCACCGCCGCCCGAGGCGGCCGTCGCCGGAGTACCGAGCCGGACCGTGATGTGCAGCGGAATTTCGATGGTCACGCCGTCGCCTTCCTTTGTGGTCGCAATCGTCTTGGCTGTTGCCTTGGTATTAGTCGCGGCGACCAAAGCCGGGCTCTGCCTGGTCGGTTTCTCTTCGGGCTCGCCCTTCTCGACGAGATCCGCTTTCACCCACCAGTCCGACCACGGCGGCACGCCACCCGTGGCCTTGCCGACGAAATTGAGGCCGGCATCCACCACGCGCCCGTCGCGCGCGAGCTCCGACATCGGCACTGAATAGTTCTTCTCGTGATAACGGCCGCCGAAATGCAGCGCCATGACGTTGCCGGTCTTAAGATGCAGGACGAAGGAGCCCGAATTGCCGCCAAGCGTCGAACAGTCGTGGACCGCGGCGTCGACCAGCTTGCCAAAGCTCTCGGTCTGCCCACGCTTGTGCAACTGGCCGGGCTGCAGGCGCTTCACGCCGTATTGCCCGCTCATCACCTTGTCCTGTTCGGCAGCATTGTTGCGCGGATCGAACGCCGGGTAGCCGACAACGGCGATCTCCTCACCGTCATGTTGGGAAAAGTCGTCGGTTGAGAGATTCAGTGGCTTGTGGGCGGACGGCAGGTTCTCGACTTCGAGGATCGCCATGTCCCAGTAGGGATGGATCATCACGACACGCCGAACGGTAAGCACGCTTCCGACGACCGGGCCGCCGAGCTCGCGCAGGAAGTCGATGCCGGCCTCCGCTTGCGGCTTGAAATCGACGCTGCGCGTACCGAGCCCGGACGCGAAAATCGCCGCAACGTGACGATTGGTCATCAGCAGGTTCTCGCCGACCACAAACCCCGTGCCGCCATATGGAATCCGGGGGTTGCCCGGAAGCTCGATGCGGCCAACCGAGGGAAGCGCGCGCTCAATGTTGCCTCGAATCTTGTCGTCGGTTGACAGATGCTTCCAAAGCTCATGTGTGGCTTTGAATTTGCCGCCGATGATGTCGATTGCCGGCCTCAGTTCCGGGATGATGAGTGCCTCGAGCCCGTCCAGTTCGGCGCCGGAAGGGTCCTTGTCCCTTAGCACGCTTTCGAGCCCGCTCCTGGCGGCGCCCGCCGCCGGTGATTCCATCCCCTCAAGCCCGCCCCGGCGCGATGCTTCGGCCGTGGCCTTGGAGGCAGCAAGGATCTTCTCCAGATCCTGCTTGTTCGAAATCATATCGAGGTAGGACTTCAGCCTTTGTGGATTTTCGGCGGGCATGGATCTTCCCCTTTTTGAACTCGAAATTTCTGCGATCGAGAATCGCGGCAATTTAAAATTCGGTCGGCACCTCGACGCCGCAGGCGCCGGGTGCGTGACATCAACTGGTTGTCTAAATCACAAGCGCACGTTTGAAATGATTGCAATATCAGATTGCATCAGGATGACGTGCATCGCTAGAGGTGAAAATATAATTGGCCGGTAATTTGGTCGCTTCAAATTCGCGCAGGGATTTGGCCGGAGCCAGCGATATAGGTATTATAGTACCTTAATTGCCCGATAGCGCCTGTGCAGCGCCGCCAATACCGCGCCGGAAGGCCTCGTCAAATGTGCCGCCACCGACTTGCCAACGGTGGGTCCGGCCGCGCCATTCGATCTGCCACCGCGTCGCCCATCCGAGCTTCCGATCATCCCAGACCAACTGCCCGACCAGGGCGACTTCCCCACCCAGTTCGGCCGCAACCGTCGCCAGGGTGGAGGACGACGCCGTCTTGAGCTCCGCACCGTTGAGGTTCGATTTCTCCACCGCTGCCGCACTTGGCAGCACAATGTCCATCCCGCGCCGCCCGGCCGCGGCGAGCAACGCGTCGCGTTGCAAGTCGGACTGCGTTCCATCCGACGTGACGATAAAGTTCTTCGGGCCCTGTTTCATCTCGACAAAGACGGCCAGGCGCGGGCGACGTGCAAGCCACGGCTTGAGGGCAAGGGCTTTGAGAATGTCGCCAATTTTCTCTTCGTCGAAATCGACCGTCAGGTCGTACGGCCGATCACGGGTACCCTGCTCGTCACGATGCGGTTTGCCCGACATCTGGTCGTGATAGCTGAACCCCGCGACGAAATTTTTTGCATTCGATTTGTAGGATGCCAGCCGACGGTCGCCCGCGAGCTTCTGCGCGCCGGATACCTTGATGAGGACGTCCTCCAGACACGCGGCAAAGCCGATGACGCGGTTCGCTTCGCCCTGCCCCGTGACGATGGCCTGCGCCCGATATAAGTCAGCCGCCGCAGCCGCCATCGCGCCGGCGCACCAGGTCAAGATGGATGTAAGCAATATCGCGCCGAAAGCACCGGAGCATGTCAAAGCAGACCGGCGTCTCACGATACGCAAGCTAATCACGACGACGCCTCCGCGATTCCCCCGGACTCTCCTCTTCCAGCATTCGTTCGTTTTTGTGGAAATGCAAACATTCCGGGGAGGCTCTCGCGCGCTTTCTCCATCGCCGCCAGTGTCGCCTCGTTGCAGGAACAACTTAACCCATGGCCGCTGCCGGTTTCGCGCTGCAACCGTTCGGACAAGCGGCATCCGGAGAGACTGCTACGAGTGCCTATGTTGACTTTCCCGCCCATAGTCAAAATACTCGGCCATAAGCAAGAAAAATCAATGTAACGCGATGGGAGGACACGATGCCCACTTCACGCAGGACGCTGCTGAAGACTTCCGCTGCTGCGGCCGCCGCATTCAGCTTCGATTGGACGCGCGCGCAGGCGCAAGCCGAAACGGTTCGCATCGGCCTGATCTACGACCTGACCGGCCCCTTCGCGGCGGGCGGATCAGTGGCCTCCTCGATCGGCGCGCAGATCGCCATCGATCTCGTCAACGAGAAGGGCGGCATCGGCGGCAAGTACAAGGTCGCCGCAGTCGCCGCCGATTCCCAGAGCAAGCCCGAGGTGGCGATCAATGAGGCGGTGCGCCTGATCGACCAGGAAAAGATCGACATCATCAACGGCGTCTATGCGAGCTCGCACGCGGTGCCGCTGGCGGCCAAGGTCGAACAGCAGAAGAAGATCCTCTGGATCACGACCGCGGTCTCGACCGCCGTGTTCAAGGACAAGAACCTGCAATACGTCTTCCGCGCGCAGATCCACTCCGATCAGTACGGCCAGGCTTTCGCCGGCTTCATCGCCGAACATGCCAAGGCCAAACTCGGGATGGAGCCCAAGGACGTCAAGGTCGCGCTGATCCACGAAGACGGCCCCTATGGCGTCGGGGTCGCCGCCGCCGACGAGGCCTATTCGAAGGAGGCCGGCCTGCAGGTCGTGCTCCGGGAAGGTTATTCAGCGTCCGCGCCCGACCTCTCGGTGCTGGTGACCAAGCTCAAGCGCGCCCGGCCCGACGTGATCTCGCATGCGGGGTACAACCCCGACATCACCCTGTTCCTGCGCCAGGCGCGCGAGAACGGCCTCAAGTTCAAGATGCTGTTCGGTGCCGGCGCGGGCTACAGCCAGCTCGACAAGCTGCGCGCCACCTTCGGCGCCGACATCGACAATTTCTGCAACATCGATCCGGTGCCGGCGCAATTGCTCGACCCTGCCAAACTGGCGCCGGGGATCGGTGATCTCACCAAGATCATGGTCACGCGCTACAAGGAGAAAACCGGCGCGACCGACGTGCCGCCGCACTGCTCGATGGGCTTCAACCAGACCTGGATCCTGCTCAACAGCGTGCTGCCGGTCGCCAAGGCGAAATACGGCGGCTTCGATCCCGATTCCATTCGCAAGGCGGCACTCGACGTCGACATCCCGCCCGGCGGCACGATCCAGGGCTACGGCGTGAAGTTCTTTCCGCCGGGCACACCGATGGCCGGCCAGAACGAGCGCTCGACCCCGGTCGTGATGCAGAATGCCGGCGAACACATCTCGGTGGTCTGGCCGACCAACATCAGAACGCAGGACCCGGTCTTCCCGCTGCCGAAATCGTCGACCTACGCGTCGTAGACTTTTCTTCCCTTCTCCCCTTGTGGGAGAAGGTGGCATAGGCGGCCTTCGGCCGCCGTTCTTAGAACGCCGATGCTACGCATCGGCTATGGCGCCGGATGAGGGGTTCTTTCCGCGGAGACAGACCCCTCATCCGTCTCGCCGCCGCTTCGCGCCGTCGATCCACCTTCTCCCACAAGGGGAGAAGGAAGAAGCTCACAGCGCCACGCGCCTTCCCTCTTCGGCGGCCCAATAGCCGGCGTAGTTGACCTTGATCGTCTCAAAGGCCAGCGCGAGGTCTGCCAGCGGCTGCCTTCCGGTCGCGACGCATTCCATGAAATCCTGGATTTCCTGCAAATAGCCGCGCGTCCATTCCTCCTCGAGGCAGACGTATTGCCAGCCGGTCTTGCGATCGACCTTTTCGGTGATGTAGACGCTCGCGAGCTTTTCCTCATTGGTCTGGTAGCTCATCATGTGCGTGTTCGGCGTGATGTTGGCGAACAGCGCGCCGCCGCTGGTATAGGTTTCGATCAAATTGCGCACCCCGCCCGCGATCATGTCGCCGGAAAATATCGTGGCCTTGGTGCCGTCGGAGAAGGTGGTGGTGAGCGTGCCCCAGTCCTCGACGTCGACCGGATTGGACTTGATGACGCCGCGTTCATCCGGGCGCAGGCATGCCGCGACATTGCCGACGTCGCACGTCACGCTCGCGACGCTGATCGTCTCGTTGCGGGCTTTCGCTTCGACCTGCTTCAGATAGAGCACCGCCGACAGCGGATGGCATCCCATCCGGATCAGCGAACCGCCGCCGGTCATCGCCCATTGCGCGGCATGCGCCGCATGCGAGCCTGAGTGGCTCTCCTCGCCCTTCATGAACAGGATCTTGTCCCTGGTGGCGCGAAGGATCTCCACGGTCTTGGTCACCGCCGGCGCGTAGATCCAGTCCTCGGCATACATGAAGAGTTTGCCGGTCTTCTCGATCGCCGCGCGGGTATTTTCCATCTCTTCCACGATGCGCTGGTACATCAGCGCCTTGGACACGTGCTTGCCGATCGGCGCCTCGTCGCCGTCCCGGCCGAAATAGCCCGCGAATGGCTTCTCACAGATCACATGCTTGCCGGCCTGCATCGCCTCGACGATCATCGAGGCGTGCAGATTGGGCGGCGTGCAGATGTCGATGACATCGAGTTCGCCGTCCGCGATCAGGTCGCGAAAGCTGCGATGCACGTTCGGGATCTGGTGCCGGCGGGCAAATTCGAGCACATGATCGCCCCTCGCCGCCACAGCCCTGACTTCGACATCCAGGCCGTAGACCCGCTTGTAGGCGTACATATGCAGTTCCGACACAAAACCGCAGCCGGCCAGCCCGACTCTGATCCTTGCCATGGCTGATACCTCCAGTCGTCGGTCAATAGCGACACCGGACCCCGCTCTCATGACGGGCAATGCGGCTGCTGCAAAATGAGCCGGTGACGATCCACGGCCTTCGCTCAGCGTCCCTTATCAGTTTTCTTTTTTGCGCCCAATAGCAACCGGTCGACGGCATGGCGTGGCGGCGGGCGCCATGAAGCCATTCCATCCCCAACTAGCCGCCGCGCCCTCACCGCGCTAGGCTGACGAAAACGGCCAGAGCCGTCAGGCCAAAAAAGGAGGAACCGATGCGAGAGCTGACGCCGGACACGATCACGGATGCGGTGCTGGAACAGATGGCGACGACATCAGACCCGCGCATGCGTGAGGTGATGGCCTCCGCGGTGCGGCATTTGCATGCTTTTGCGAAGGACGTGAACTTGACGCCCGCGGAATGGATCAAGGGCATCGAGTTCATGACCGCGGTCGGCAAAATATGCACGCCGGCGCGGCAGGAGTGCATCCTGCTTTCGGACACGCTCGGTCTGTCTGCGCTTGTCAACGGCCTGCATGACTCAACCGCGATGGAAGAAGGCACCCACACCAGCCTGCTCGGCCCGTTCTACCGCGAGGCCTCGCCGACGCTGGCGGCGGGCAGCCAGATCGCCAAAACCGTCAAACCCGGCAGCGAATGCGTGCTGTACGGCCGGATCAGCGACGTCAACGGCCAGCCGCTCGCCAACGCCACCGTTTCGATCTGGCAGACCGGCGCCGACGGCCTCTACGATATCCAGGAAAGCGCTCAATCGATCGACTATCGCGGCGTGTTCACATCAGATGCGGACGGGGTCTATGTGCTGTGCACCGTGAAGCCGATCGGATACTCGATCCCGATGGACGGCCCGGTCGGCGAGATGGTCCGGGCGCAGGGACGGCACGGCATGCGACCGGCCCATATCCACTTCCTGGTCGGCGCGCCCGGTTATCGCGAACTGGTGACCGCCCTTTATCTGCGCGACGATCCGTATCTCGCCGACGACGTCGTATTCGGCTCGTCGGATGACCTCGCCGTCGACATCAATCCGAACGATCCGGCCTGCCCGATCAAGGGGCTGCCCAGCATCCGCTTCGACATGCGGCTGTCACGCGAAAGCGCGGTCGACAAGATCAGCGGGCGCGTCGGCGCCGACCCGTCGGCGATCCTGAAACCGCCGTCCGGGGCCGGAAATGGGCAATCTCCCATCGCGGCGGCGCCGGCCGCGAGCTAGCGCGGCCAACGGTCGCGGCAACGTCACAGCGAATGATCCCCCGAACGTAGGGTACCAATGCAGGCATCTGCATTTCATTGTGGCTTGTGGCCGGGCGGGCTTTAGTTCTAACCTTGGAGCAAAGCCGCCCTAGAGCGCGGACAGACTACAAGAACCAAAACAAAAAGAGACCTTTGGGAGGAAAAATGGAACGCAGGACGCTTCTCGGCGGCACGATCGCCGCCGCCGTACTTGGTTTGACTTTTGGGCTCACCTCAATCGCAATCGCCCAGCAGCCGCCGATCAAGATCGGCATGTCGATGGCTCAGACCGGCGGCCTGGCAGGCGGCGGCAAGGCCTCGCAGCTCGGCATCGAGATCTGGCGCGACGACGTCAACGCCAAGGGCGGCCTGCTCGGCCGCAAGGTCGAACTCATCGTCTATGACGACAAGTCGAGCGCCTCGGAAACCCCGGCGATCTATTCCAAGCTGCTGGACGTCGACAAGGTCGATATCCTGTTCGCGCCCTATGCGACGGTGCCGACGGCGCCGCTGATGCCGCTGGTCAAGCAGCGCGGCATGCTGTTGATGGGCAATTTCTCGTTCCAGGTGAACAGCAAGGTTGGCCACGACATGTGGTTCAACAATGCGCCGTGGGGACCGGCCGACAGCTGGGCTGCCTCCTTCCTCGAGCTCGGCCAGAAGGCCGGCGGCAAGACCATGGCGCTGCTCGCGGCCGACCAGGAGTTTGCGCAGAATCTCGCGGTCACCGCGCGCGACGTCGCCAAGCGGATGAACATCCCGATCGTGTTCGACCAGGCCTATCCGCCCAACACGGTGGAATTCTCCTCGATCCTGCGCGCGCTCAAGGCCGCCAAGCCCGACATCGTCTATGTCGCGTCCTATCCGCCGGACTCGGCCGGCATTTTGCGCGCCGTGAACGAGCTCGGGATCGGCGACAACGTCAAGATCTTCGGCGGCGGCATGGTCGGCCTGCAATTCGGCGCGGTGATGGAAAATCTCGGCTCGCTGCTCAACGGCGTCGTCAACTACAACACCTGGCTGCCGGAACCGAGCATGTCCAACGAGGGCACCAAGGCATTCTTCGAGACTTATACCAAGCGCGCCATCGAAGCCAAGGTCGATCCGCTCGGCTACTACCTGGCGCCGTTCGGCTACGCCAGCGGCCAGATGATCGAGCAGGCCATCAAGGCCGTGGGATCGCTCGATCAGAAAGCACTCGCGAAATATCTGCGCGAGAACGAGCACAAGACCATCGTCGGGCCGATCGCGTTTTCGGCGGACGGCGAACGCAAGGAATCCGCGACCCTGCAGGCGCAGTTCCGCGGCGTCGTGGACAAGAATATCGACCAGTTCCGCAAGCCCGGCACCCAGGTGATCCTGTTCCCGGCAAAACTCAAATCCGGCGAACTCGTCAGCCCGTTTGAGGCCGCCCGGAAATAAATTGCGCGGGTTCGCTCTGGGGCAAGATGCACTGACTGCGGTCAGTGCATCTTGGTCCGGGGCCTTGGGAATAGAATTGGCGGGCGTGCGCGAACCGGAAAAGCGGCGGCTCACGAATGGGTCGAGGGGGACCTTAGGTGTTTTCATTTGAACTGCTGCTCGACGCAGTGGTGCTCGGGGTGCTGCTCGGCTGCTTCTATGCGGCCGTGAGCCTTGGGCTATCCGTCTCGTTCGGCCTGCTCGACGTTCCCCACGTCGCGCATCCGGCCTTTCTGGTGCTGGCGTCCTATGCGGTGTTCGTCCTCAACGAGCACTACGGGATTGACCCGCTGCTGGCGGGACTGTTGATCACGCCGTTCCTGTTCGTCTTCGGTCTCGCCGCCTACCGCCTGTACTACGAGACTTTCGAAAAGCGTGGCAGCGACGCCGGCGTGCGCGGCATCGCGTTCTTCTTCGGCATCGCCTTCATCATCGAAGTGCTTATCATCCTGCAATTCGGCGTCGACCAGCGCTCGGTCACCGCGACCTATATCGGCAAGGCCTGGCGGATCGGCGATATGCGGATTCCGTTCCGGCTGGTGGTCGCGTTTGCGGTCGCCGCCGTCCTGACCATCCTGCTCACGCTCTATCTGTCCAGGACCTTTATGGGACGCGCGATCCGCGCCGTCGCGCAGGACCAGGAGGCGCTGCGGCTGATGGGCGCCAATCCGATCCGGATCAAGCAATGGGCGTTCGGCATCGCCACCGCCGTGCTCGGGGTTGCCGGCGCGCTGCTCATCATCGTCGCCCCCGTCGATCCGACGCTCGACCGCGCCTATATCGGACGCACCTTCTGCGTCGTGGTCATGGCCGGGCTCGGCAGCATGACCGGCACGCTGGTCGCCGCCATCATCCTCGGCGTCGCCGAAACCATCGTGCTCACTTTGTTCGGCGCCTCCTGGGCGCCGGCGATTTCATTCGCGATGCTGCTCGGCGTTCTCGCCGTACGGCCGCAGGGCCTGTTCGGCAGGCGCTCATGAAACGAAACGGCGCCTTTTTCTGGATCGGAGCGATCGTCTTCTTGGTCGTCATCGCGCTGATGACCAAGCTGATCGGCAACGAATACCCCTTCTTCGCCGGTTACGTGATCCTGCAGTTCATCGCGCTCGCGGTGGCCTGGAGCATCCTCGGCGGCCACGCCGGCTACGTGAATTTCGGCACCAGCGCGTTTTTCGGCATGGGCGTCTACACCGCCGTGTTCCTGTTCAAGGTGGCGGGCGCGCCGCTGCTGGTGCAGATCGCCGCCGCCGCCGCCGTCGGTGCGCTGATGGGCTTTTTGCTCGGCCTACTGACCTTGCGCATGCAGGGCATCTTCTTTTCGATCGCGACCATCGCGCTGACGATCGTGATCGAGACCGCGATCACCAACTGGCGCTATGTCGGCGGTGCGGCCGGGATCCAGTTGCAGCGGCCGCCGGTGACGTGGCCGTTCTCCGGCTATGTGCAGATGCTGTTCTTCGTCCAGGCCGTGCTGGTGGTGCTGGCGGTTGTGATCTCGCGCTACATCCAGAACTCCTGGATCGGCCGCGGCCTGCAGGCGCTGCGGGACGACGAACTCGCGGCGGAATGCACGGGCGTGCCGACGCTGAAGCTGAAGGTGCTGGCTTGCGTCATCTCGGGCGCGCTGATGTGCGCAGCGGGCGCGCCGGCGGCGATGTACCTGCAGTACGCGGATCCGTCGTCGGCGTTCAATCTCAACTACTCGGTCTCGGTGCTGGCGATGTCGCTGATCGGCGGCACCGCGCATTGGGCCGGCCCGATCGTCGGCGCCATCCTGCTGGGCTCGACGCAGCAATTGCTGACCGTGACGATCTCGTCCGAAGTCAACGTGCTGGTGCTCGGCGTAATGCTGGTGCTGTTCGTGGTCGCCGCACCCGAAGGGCTGATCGGCCTGCTGCGCCGGATTCGCCGCAAGGAGGGCAAGCCATGACGCCCCCCGGAACCGATGCCCCCCTGCTGCAGATATCGGGCCTGACAAAGCGCTTCGGCGGCTTCACCGCGCTCGACAATGTCAGCGTCGACATACGCCCCGGCGAGCGCTTTGGCTTGATCGGCCCGAACGGCTCGGGAAAGACGACGCTGATCAACTGCATCTCAGGCGCGTTCCGCACCGAGGCCCGCACCGTGCTGTTCCGCGGCGAGGACATCACGCAATTGCCGGCCCATGTCCGCACCCGGCGCGGCATCGCGCGCAGCTTCCAGATCCCGCGGCCGTTCCGTAGCATGACGGTACTCGAAAACCTGATGGTGGCGCTTGATTTCGCTGTCGCCACCGACCCGTTGGTTTCGGCCGCGCACCGGCGCGAAACCGCGATGTCGATCCTGGCCGGCATGGGTCTGGCGTCCAAGGCCGACGCGTCGGCCACCACGCTGAGCCAGGTCGAATTGCGCAAGATGGAGCTCGCCCGCGCGATGGCGACGCGGCCGAAGCTCTTGATTTCCGACGAAGCGATGGCCGGCCTCTCGAGTTCGGAAGTCGACGAGGTGCTTGATCTGCTGATGAGCCTTGCGGGCCACGACATCACCGTGATCATGATCGAGCACATCATGCAGGCGGTGATGCGCTTTTCGCAGCGCGTGATGTGCCTCGAAGCCGGCAAGATCATCGCAATCGGTGCGCCGGACGAAGTGATGGCCAACCAGCGGGTGCAGGAGGCCTATCTTGGCACTTAGCCTCGCCATTTCCGACCTCGACGCGGGTTACGGCGCCGTCAAGGCGCTGCGCGGCGTCTCGCTCCACGTCGAGGCCGGCGAGACCGTCGCCCTGCTCGGCACCCACGGCAACGGCAAGAGCACGCTGATGAAATGCGTCGCTGGCCTGGTGCGGCCGCAGCGCGGTACCATGACGCTCACGATCGACGGCACCGCCCACGATCTGACCAGACTGTCGCCGGAGGCGATCGTCGATCTCGGCGTCGCGATGGTGCCGGAGGGAAGGCGGCTGTTTCCAAAACTGACCGTGCTGGAAAACCTGATGCTCGGCGCCTTCCGCAAGGCGGCCCGGCGCGACATCGACAAGAACCTGACCCAGGCCTTCGAAACCTTTCCGGTGCTGAAGGACCTCAAGAAGCAACTCGCCGGCACCATGTCCGGCGGGCAGCAGCAGATGCTCGCGATCGCGCGCGCGCTGATGTCCTCGCCGCGCCTGTTGCTGGTCGACGAGCCGTCGGTCGGCCTGTCGCCGCTGTTGGTGTCACAGACCATCACCAAGATCGGCGAACTCAACCAGCGCCTCGGCCTGACTGTGCTGATGGCGGAACAAAACTTCAACCAGGCGATCCGGATCGCCAACCGCGGCTACATCATCGTCCATGGCGAGATTGTCGTCGCGGCGGGTTCCGTCGACGAGTTGAAAGGCAACGACATCGTCAAGCGGCTCTATCTCGGCGGCGTAGCCTGAAGGCGCAAGACGGCGGGAACGCGCCCGCTTAAAGTCGGCGGCCTGACCGGAGAAACCAGCCGATGCGCCTGCTGAGCGAAGACTTCCCCCTGGGCCTGCCGGCCGGGCCCGTATTCCCGAAAGCCTATCCCGAGGTCGAGCCGGACGCGCTGTCCAACGTCGAACTCTTCCTGCAGGGCCAGCCGTTCGACGTCTACGCAAAACTGCGCGCGGAAGCGCCGGTGGCGTGGCAGCGCGAGAGCAATAACGGACCCGGCTTCTGGGCGCTGACCCAATATAATGACGTGATGCGGGTCGACGGCGATCCAAAGACCTTCTCGTCGCAGAGGGGCGGGGTTTTGATGGCGTACGGCCAACCGGAGACGCGGCATCCGCTGCTGTTCCGCGCCTCCGTCGACGCCATGATCAACATGGACGCGCCGTGGCACCTGCAGCTCCGCAAGGAACATATGCCCTATTTCACGCCGGGCTATCTCGACGGCATCAGAAAGATGGTGTCGGCCGAGACCACGCGGCTGATCGACGGCATGGCCGGCCTTGGCGAATGCGACCTGGTGGAGACGTTGTCGTCACGTTTGCCGCTGTTCACGCTGTGCGAAATCCTCGGCGTTCCGGAATCAGACCGGCCAAAGTTCCTCGACTGGATGCATTACCTCGAAGTGGCCGGCCACGTGGCGGCGACGCAACGCAAAAATGCGCAGCCGACGCCCGAGTTCATGGCGTTCGTCAAGGCGTTCAACGAAAACGTCTCGGAGATGTTCGCCTACGGCCGGCATATGCTACAGAAGCGCCGCGCCGATCCAAAGCCCGATCTGATGAGCGCGATCGCACGCGCCACCATCGACGGCGAATTGCTGCGCGACGAATATCTCGACGGCTCATGGCTGTTGATCGTGTTCGCGGGCAACGACACCACGCGCAATTCGATTTCCGGCTCGATGAAGCTGTTGACCGAGTTTCCCGACCAGAGGCGAGCGCTGGCGTCCGATCTCTCGCTGCTGCCCAACGCGGTGGATGAACTGATCCGCATGATCAGCCCGGTGATCTACATGCGCCGCACGGCCACCGAAGATACCGAGATCGGCCGGCAGAAGGTCGCCGCCGGCGAGAAGGTCATCATGTATTACGGCGCGGCCAATCGGGATCCGGCGATCTTCCCAGATCCGGACCGCCTCGACATCCGCCGCGCCAATGCTTCGAAGAACATCGCGTTCGGATTTGGCCCGCATGTCTGCATCGGCAAGCGCGTGGCGCAGTTACAGCTCGAGGAGGTCTATCGCCAGCTACTGACGCGGCTGCCCGACATCGAATATGCCGGCGGCATCGAAATGGCGCCGAACAATTTCGTCCACGCCATCCGCAAGCTGCCGGTGCGCTTCACTCCGCAGCGCTCGACCTGACGCCTGGCCGCACCGAGGGCCGCGCGCCCGACGCAAAGACGATGCCTTCATAGCCCTTGGCGACGACGTCGTTGATGGCGGCGACGTATTTCGGCGTGCCGCCGTTGTAGACGAAGTAGCGGACCTTGCCGTGTTCGTGGCCGGGAATGTTGGAATTATAGCCGGTGAACCACGACTTGGCTTTTCGCATCAGCATGATGGCGTACATCTTGGTGACATGCCCGCTCCAGCGTTCCTGCGCCGCCAGAGTCGGGTCGGCGCTGGTATAGCCGCAGTCCCACATGTGCTCGAGCAGATCGGTGCACCAGTTGACGCCGGTTTCGATGCCGCGCGGAAAATTGGTCGAGGCCGAGCCGCTCTGCGGTCCGGTCGGCATCAGCAAATTCGGAAAGCCGTGCACGAGCATGCCGAGGAAGGTCGATGGACCGTCGCGCCATTTGTCATACAGTTTCTCGCCGCCGATGCCGCTGACATCGATCTGGTCGAAGGCGCCCGTGATGGCGTCGAAGCCGGTGGAATAGATGATGATGTCGAAGTCGTAGTCGCGCGCCGACGTGCGCAAGCCGGTTGTGGTGACGCATTCGAGCGGCGTCTCGCTGATATCGACGAGATGCACATTGTCGCGGTTATAGGCCTCGAAATAGCCCGTCTCCAGCGGCACGCGCTGCACGCCAAAGCCGTGGTCCTTTGGAATCAGTTTCTCGGCGGTCACCGGATCCTTGACGCGCCGGCGGATACGGTCGGCGATGTAGGCGGAGAACTCGGCATTCGCTACTTCGTCGGTAAAGATTTCGCGGAAATTGCTCAGCCAGATTCCGAATCCGGGCTCGTCGTACAGCCTGTCCCACAGCGCCAGCCGCTCCTCGCGCGTCACCTCGTAGAAGCCGCGACGGTCGGGTTCATGCTCGAAACCGCCGGGGCTGCGGGAACAGGCCGCAAAGATATCATCGTAGCGGATGCGGATGTCGGCCATCTCCGCTTCCGAAATCGGCCCGTTGTTGAGAGGTGCCGCCCAGTTCGGCCGGCGCTGGAACACGGTCAACTCGCCGACCTTGTCGGCGATCTCGCCGATCACCTGGATCGCGGTGGCGCCGGTGCCGATGATCGCGACCTTCTTGCCTGATATCTCGACCGGCTCGTGCGGCCAGTAGAAGGTGTGGAACGAACGGCCCTTGAAGCGGTCCATCCCTTCCAGCCGCGGCAGGGTCGGCGTCGAGAGCAGCCCGATCGCCAGGATGACGAACCGGCATGTCAGTTCGCGACCGTCGTCGATCCTGAGCCGCCAGATGTGCTGCGCCTCGTCGAACGAGGCCGTCTCGACTTTGGCATTGAACTGCATGTATTTGCGCAAGTCGAATTTGTCGGCGACGTGGTTGAGGTAGCGCAGATTTTCGGGCTGCCCGGAAAACCGTTCCTTCCAGTGCCACTCGTCGAGCAATTCCCGCGAGAAGGAATAACCGTAGGTGTAGCTCTCGGAGTCGAAACGCGCGCCCGGATAACGGTTCCGGTACCAGGTCCCGCCGAGATCGGGGGCGCCGTCCAGCACCGTGGCGTCTACCCCGAGGTCGGCCAGCCGCTTGATCTGGTAAATACCGGCCACGCCCGCGCCAATCACGATCACTTCGTAATGTGATTTGGTCCCCTCGGTCATGCTTCACTCCGCGGCTTGTTCTTTTTGGCAACGACGGCGCTTTGTGCTTCACTATAGCAAACATCCGCAGCAATGCACTTGCGTCAGGATGCCGGGGTCCAGATCGAAAACCAGCCGTAAAACATTGTTTGAAAGCGGCACAACCCGAACGATCAGAGGGAGGCAGCCCACCATGAGCAATATCGGCTATGTCACCATCGGCGCGATCGACGCCGCGAAGTCCGGCGCATTTTACGACGCGGTGTTCGGCGCGCTCGGCAGCGAGCGCAAGGTCGAAGGCGGCGGCTGGATCAGCTACGGCGTGATCGGTCCGGGCAAGAGCATCATGGATTGCCACACCGCGATCTGTCCGCCCTATGACGGCAAGGAAGCGCGCGCCGGCAATGGCATCATGATCGCCTATCAGGGCAAGACGCCCGATGAGATCAAGGCCGCCTATGCCGGAGGCCTCAAGAACGGCGGCACCGACGAGGGTGGGCCCGGCTTCCGGCCGCCGGAAGCCGACAAGGGCTTCTATGCCGCGTATTTGCGTGATCCCACCGGCAACAAACTCTGCTTGTTTTGCGTGGCCTGATCAAAGCGCATTCGGACATTTTGACAACAAACAACAAATGACAAGCAACAAAGGCCACAGCATGCACGACCAGTTCACCGATACCCTGCAGATCCGCAAACCCGCGGTCAGTTCGACCGGCGGCATCGTCGCCGCGCAGTCCGGCAAGGCGGCCAAAGTCGGCGCCGAGGTACTGGCGGCGGGCGGCGACTGCGTCGACGCCGTGATCGCGACCACGTTTGCGCTGGGAGTGCTGGAACCCTGGATGAGCGGGCTTGGCGGCGGCGGCGCGATGGTGCTCTACCGCGCCCGCGAGGACCGCTATGAAGTGATCGATTACGGCATGCGGGCGCCGCTCAGCCTTCGCGTCGAGGATTATCCGCTCAGCGGCGGTGCGGCGTCCGACCTATTCCCATGGGCGCGGGTCAAGGACGACCGCAACATCCATGGTCCCGGCGCGATCGCGGTGCCCGGCGTGGTCGCTGGCATGGAAGAGGCGCATCGCCGCCACGCCAAAATGCCGTGGAAGGATCTGCTCGCGCCCAGCGTCGCACTCGCCGGCGAAGGCCTCGCGGTCGACTGGTGGACCACGCTGATGATTGCGAGCGCAGCCGCCGACTTGCGGCGCTATCCCGCCAGCGCCACGGCCTATCTCGTTGACGGGTTACCGCCGAATGCGCCATGGGGAATCAAGACCAACGTGCGCCTGCCGCAGGACCGGCTGAAAGCCACGATGGCGCATCTGGCCGCGCAAGGCCCGCGCGACTTCTACGAAGGCGATCTGGCGCGCAGCCTCGCGGCCGATGTGCGAAGCGCCGGCGGCGCGCTGTCGGTCGAAGACCTGATGCCGTTCAAGGCGTATTTGCGCGAGCCGCTGGCGATCCCCTATCGCGGCGGCAAGGTGTTGGCGACGCCGGAACTGACCGCCGGCCCGACGCTGGCGCGTACGCTGCATCTGCTGCAGCAAAACCTGAAGCCCGCGCAGGGCGGGCCGGATACCGCAGCCTACACCGCCTATGCCGAGGCGTTGCAGGCGGCCTATCGCGAACGCCTCAAGGACATGGGCGATGCCGACGGCCGCCGCGCGCTCGGCGCCGACGCGGTGGCGCCCGCCTGCACCACGCATTTCTCGGCGGTCGACCGCGACGGCAACATGGCGGCAGTAACGCAAACCCTGCTGTCGGGATTCGGCTCCAAGTTCGTCTGCCCGCAAACCGGAATCACCATGAACAACGGCATCATGTGGTTCGATCCGGTGCAAGGCACGCCGAACTCGCTGGCGCCCGGCAAGCGCTGCCTGACCAACTACACGCCGGTGCTGGCGCAGGCCGCCGATGGCCGTCGCACCGCGATCGGCGCCTCCGGCGGCCGGCGCATCCTGCCCGCGGTGACGCAGCTTTTGTCGTTCGTGATGGATTACGGCATGGACCTGGACGCGGCGATCCACCAGCCGCGCATCGACGCCAGCGAGGGCGCGATCGTGATCGGCGACGTGCGTCTGCCGAAATCGACGCGAGAAGCCTTAAGTGCGCGGTTCGACTACGAGGAAGCGCGGGTCCAGACCCTGCCGATGAAATTCGCCTGCCCGAGCGTGGTGCTGCGTGACGGCGTCACCAACAGCGGCGCCACCGAGCTGTTCCAGCCGTGGGCCGAAGCGGTCGCGGAGGCCTGACGCGCACGATCGCAACAAGGACATCGTCAGGCGCAAGGTCTGAATCGAGGCGGCGTTGAACGACGACCGGAGCCGCAAGTTTCAGCCGGGCATTCCCGACACGATCGAGACGATCGAGACGATCGTCGTCGAAGGCGTCGCCTGTGCCCGCAGATGATTAGTCAAACTGTGTTCGAGGCCTGATGCGCGTTGCCAGCCGCTCAGGAATCAAGCGATAGCAAGGGAATATCAAGAAAGTAAACGAAGCCGCTCGGTTCGTAGGTCAACCTGACATTGCCCTTGAGTTGGCGGCCGAGCGTCTCGATCAGGCGCGTGCCAAAACTCTGGCGTGTCGGGGCCGCAACCACCGGGCCATCCTGTTCCTTCCAGGTGAAAAGCAGCCGCGAGGCCGGCGCATCCACGACCCAGCTGATTGCCACAAGACCGGCGGGTACCGACAACGCGCCGAATTTCGTGGTGTTGGTGCAGAGTTCGTTGAGCGTCATGGCGATCGCAATGACTGCACCTGATGCACTCTGCACGTCGGGCCCGGCAATCGAAAAACGCGGCTTGTCCGGATTGTCGAACGGCTCGGTCGCACCCTGGACGATCTTGCGCAGATCCGCGCCGGTCCAGCGTGCCAGCAACAGCAGATCATGCGCCCGGCCGAGCGCCAGCAAACGGCCTTCGATCGCCTGCTGCGCATGCTGGGTGCTCGGCGCGTTGCGCAGGCTTTGCGACGCGATGGCGCCCACCGTTGCCAGCGTGTTCTTGATGCGATGGTGAAGTTCTTCAAGGATCAGTTTTTGCAGCTTGTCGGCGGCGTCGCGCTCCCTAGCGTCGATACCGGCCTGCTCGAGCAGCGTCTCGGCGCTGAGCTTGGCCTGTGTCAGCAGCAGCCGGAGACTGACGTTTTCTGCCGCCAAAACCTCCTGCGGGGACGTCGGATCGGATGCCGCCAGCGCGGCATCCAGATCATGGCCTGTTCTGAACATCGACAACGGATACCAC
>JBOHIT010000580.1:0-23993 GCA_050726155.1 Bradyrhizobium sp. | reverse complement strand
GGATCATAGCCACGGCGGATCATGTTGCCGACCATCTTGGCTTCGAACTCACCGATGGTGCCGAGATTGCGGAACGTTGCCATGGCGCGGCGCAGTCCATTGGCTTCTTCGGGTGAAAATCCCGCCGCCTCGATGGCGATACGCATCGCCTGTTCCTGAAACAAGGGAACGCCAAGCGTCTTGTACAAAACGTTGCGCAACTCATCCTTGTTGCCGCCCTTTGGATAGGGATACTCGATATCCTCAGGCCGCATTTTGCGGCGCTTGAGATAGGGATGCACCATGTCGCCCTGGATCGGCCCCGGCCGCACGATCGCGACTTCGATGACGAGATCGTAGAAGGTGCGCGGCTTCAGGCGCGGCAGCATGTTCATCTGCGCGCGGCTTTCGACCTGGAACACCCCGAGCGATTCACCGCGGCACAGCATGTCATAGACCTTTTCGTCGTCCTGCTCGACAGTGGCGAGCTCCCAGCGCTGGCCTTTATGATCGTCGATCAGATCAAAGCATTTGCGGATGCAGGTCAGCATGCCCAGCGCCAGCACGTCGACCTTCATCATGCGCAGGGCGTCGACGTCGTCCTTGTCCCATTCAATAAAAGTGCGGTCGTCCATCGCCGCATTGCCGATCGGCACATAGCTGTCGAGCCGGTCCTGCGTCAGCACATAGCCGCCGACATGCTGCGACAGATGCCGCGGGAATTCGATCAGTTCGCTGGCAAGCGCCACCGCCAGCTCGATCATCGCATTTTTGGGATCTAGCCCCGCCTGCCGGACCTGCATCTCGTTGAGGCCCTTGCCCCAGCTGCCCCACACCGTATCGGCCAAGGCCGCGGTGACGTCTTCCGTCAGTCCCAGCGCCTTGCCGACATCGCGGATCGCGCTGCGCGGCCGGTAATGAATGATGGTGGCAATGATTGCGGCGCGGTGGCGGCCATAGCGCCGGTAGACATATTGCATCACCTCTTCGCGGCGCGAATGTTCGAAATCGACGTCGATGTCGGGCGGCTCCAGCCGTTCCTTGGAAATGAACCGCTCGAACAGCAGATCCACCTTGGTCGGATCGACCGAGGTGATGCCGAGCACGTAGCAGACCGCCGAGTTCGCCGCCGATCCCCGGCCCTGGCACAGGATGTTCTGGCTGCGCGCATAATGGACGATGTCATGCACGGTGAGGAAATAATGTGCATATTTTAGCTTCCGGATCAGCCGCAGCTCCTTGTGCAACACTTTTTTTGTCTTGGGTGAAATCCGGATCTGGAATTTTCTATGCGCGCCTTGCCAGGTCAGATCTTCCAGATGCCGCTGCGCGGTCTTGCCCGGCGGCACCGGTTCGTCCGGATACTGGTATCTAAGCTGATCGAGCGAGAAATTGATGCGGCCGGCAAAGCGCATGGTTTCCGAAATCGCATCCGGCAGTTCACGAAACAGCCGCGCCATTTCATGCGCGGGCTTGAGATAACGCTCGGCATTGGCTTCGAGCCGCTTGCCGACCGCCTCGATCGTGGTCTTCTCGCGGATACACGTCAGCACATCCTGCAGCGGACGGCGCGCGGGATGATGATACAGCACCTCGTTGGTCGCCAGCAGCGGCACCTTGGATGTCAGCGATACCAGATGCAGCCGCGCCAGCCGGCGGCGGTCGTCGCCGCGATATAAAAGGCTTGCGGCCAGCCACACGCCATCGGCGCGGCCGTCTTTCAAGCGATCGAGAACTTTCAAGACCTCCACTGAGGAGAAACGATGCGGCAGCGTCAGCACCAGGAGCTGACCTTCGGAAAATTCCAAGAGGTCATCGAGTTTCAGATGGCACTCGCCCTTGGCGATCCGCTCGGCATCGTCGCCGCGCTTGCCGCGGGTGAGCAACTGGCACAGCCGGCCATAGGCGGCGCGGTCGCGCGGATAGACCAGAATATCCGGCGTGCCGTCGATGAAGACGAGGCGCGCGCCGATCAGGAGTTTTGGCTTGTGCGTGACGTCGGGATTGTCGAGCTCTTTCCAGGCGCGCACCACGCCGGCCAGCGTGTTGTGATCGGCGATCCCGATTGCGGGAATACGGAGATTGCTCGCCTCCTGCACATAGGCGCGCGGATCGGAGCCGCCGCGCAGGAAGGAGAAATTCGTGGTGATGCCGATCTCGGCATAGGACCCATTCATGCAAACAGCCCGTGCACGAACCATTTCGGCGGAACGGGCTCGCCTTCCTCGTCCTTCTGTTCGCCCTCATAAAGCCCGTCGCGGTAGACCCAGAACCGCAAGCCCGCCGCGTCCTCGATCCGGAAATAATCCCGCGTCAGCGCCGCGCCATTCTGCTTCCACCATTCCATCGCGATGCGTTCGGGGCCTTCCACCCGCACCACCGCATGGGTGACGCGGCGCCAGGTGAATTGATGCGGCGGCCCGTCGGGCACCGACGCGAACGGCACCTTGATCGGCTCCGGCCTTTCGAACAGCCGCAGCGGCCGCAACGGCGGCTCGGCCTCGATGCGATCCGGCCAGGCCGCTTGCGTCGCGACCGCCAGATGATGCTGCGCTGACGCCGCCAATACCGCGCGCTCCGGGATATGAGTGTCCTGCGGCAAGTGGACGACGACGCGCTTTCCCCCGATCCGTGCCGCGATGCGATCGATCAGGGCGGCCAGTTCGTCATTGTCGTGGACAGTGGCGTCGAGATCGCGCTGCTGCTGCACCACGATTTCGGTGCGGCTGGCGGACAGGCGAATGAGATCGAAGCCGAAGCCGGGATCGAGCGGATCGTTCAGGGCATCGAGCCGCTCGCGAAACAGCCGGTCGATCACCTCAGACCTGGTCACGGGACGGCCGGTATCGACCGTGATCGTGCGCACCGCACCGTCAGTGCGGAAGAAACTCGCCTCCAGCCGCCGCGCGCCCTTGCCTTGCCGGTCCATCGCCGTGACCAGCGTTCTGGCGAGCGCCGACAAATTCATCGCAATGACCGTGTCGGTGGCGACCGGCTCGGGAAAGCGTTTCTCGACGATGTAATCCGGCAGCGGTTTGCGCGGGCTGATCGGCGCATCGCCCTGCCCCAGCGCGTGTTCGAGCAGCAGCGTAAAGCCGGCGCCAAATCGTGCCGTGATCTCGTGGCGGGCGCGAGCGGCAACGTCGCCAATGGTTTTCAGCCCGGCGCGACGCAAGCCGCTGGTGATGGCTATGTCGGCGCCGAGCGCTGCAACCGGCAGCGGGTCGACGGCATCAGCCTCCTCGCCATCGGCAATGATTTTCCCCGACGCATGACGCGTCACCGTGCGCGCGCAGATCGACGTCCCGGCGATCCCGGCGCTGACGACAAACCCCCTTCGGGTCAGCGCGCCGCACAGGGTCTGCAGCAGCGCGCGTTCGCCGCCGAACAGATGGGCGCAGCCGGTGATGTCGAGAAACAGCCCATGCGGAGGATCGAGCGCCACCAGAGGCGTGAAGCGATCGCACCAGCCGGCGATATCGCCAAGCGTTTTGGCGTCCGCCACTGTATCCGCATCGAACACCGTCAATTCCGGACAGATGGCGCGGGCATTGGCGAGCGGCAGGCCGATCTCGAGGCCGGAGCGCGCCGCGAGATCGTCGAGCGCATAGATCTGTAGCGCGTTGTTTTGTTTGGCGACGACGACGGTGGGGGTTGGCTTTACCTCTCCCGCTTGCGGGGGTCGAGACGAGCGAAGCTCGCTCTTAGGTCGGATCGCATCGCAAGATGCGATCCGGGTGGGGGCTCTCTCCACACGATGAGTGTGACTCGCGGAGATACCCCCACCCCAACCCTCCCCCGCAAGCGGGAGAGGGAGCGCACTGCCCGTGCCGTGAGAGATTTCAACCCGCTCTGCGCTGCCCTGCATAAGCTGCCGCTTGATGCGGTCGATGGGCAGGCGTGGCAGCCACAGGCTGAGGATTCGCCGCCGGTTCGCTGAAAAGGCACTCATCACATTTCCATTCCATGATCCACCGCCCGACCGGGCCATGACGGTTACGAACGAGCTCGGCGTCGAACATCGGCGCGCCCCACGCATGCCAGGGGGCTGAGGGGGGCGAACGCGCCGCGCGCACGATCCATCGGGTCTCCGCGGTCGAGGGTTGCGGTGTCGCCGCCAACCGCAGCAGCAAGGCGGTGACGCCGGAAGACTGCGCGGCCAACGTGAGTTTGCGGCTGGCGACGAGATCGAGTTGCCGCGGCTCGCCCCAGACTTCCAGCACCACCGCACCGAGCGCATCGCAGGCCAGCGCGTCGGCGGCGGTCCGCAATGCGGCATCGACATCGGCGGCGCGCACCGTCACCACCAGCCGCGGATCGAGGCCCAGTTCGGCAAGCCCGCTCATCGACAGCGCGCCGGATTCGATTTCCGAAAAATCCTGCCGCACCCAGACCAGCGGCCGGCGCGATGTCACCCGTCCCGCAAGGCCCGCGATAAATCCCGTCGCTGCCGCGCTCTGATGTCCTTCGGCGAACACCTCATGCACCGCGGCGCGTGCGATACCGCCGCACAGCGTCGCATCGGCCTCCTTATGGCCGAGCGCCACTTTGTGAAGCGCATGCGCATCCGCCGGGAACTCGATCCGCTCGATGCGGCCGCGCAAACTCGCAAGCGTGTTCATGCGTGCGGGGGCGCATGATCCGTCAAAGTGTGTGCGGTTTGACGACAAGATCATGCGCCTCTTTAAAAAATGGGAGCGCGATCGGACGCAAAACCGGCGACCACTTTTGCTGATCGCGCTCACGCATCCGCGCCGCTCCCTTGGAAATCGTGGCCATGCTGGTTTTGGAATGAACCCGCAACTGGCTCAGTTGTTCATGATATGTTCTAATATAAGGCTAACAGGGCCCGAGGAGTCAACAGGATTGGCGGCGCCGGAGATTCGTGAGTGGAATCAAGGGATTCGTCATCCTGAGGTGCGAGCCTCTTCGGCGAGCCTCGAAGGATGACTGGCTCGGTGCTCGCGGCCATCCTTCGAGGCTCGCTTCGCTCGCACCTCCAGCGACAACGGCGAAGCCGTTGCGCGGGGATGACGGCGGAATGTGTGGCGAGATGGCAGAGAACGTTCGATGCACACCATCGTCCTCGACGGCGAAACCGATTTCGACGGCTGGCGCAAAGCGGCGCGGGGGTTGCTGTTGAGCGATGTGAAACCGTCCGATGTGACATGGCGCGTGCGCGGCCACGCACCTGAGCCGACTGAACCATCCGCACTTCTGCCTGGGCAGCCCCACGGCACCTTCAATGTCCCCGCAAAATTCATCGCCCTCGCGCAATCCGCGATCCTGCATCGCGATCCCCTGCGTTTTGCCATGCTCTACCGCCTGTTATGGCGGCTGCGCGGCGACCACGATCTGCTTGTCGCCGCAACCGATCCGGATGTTTCGCGCGTCACCGCAATGGCGCAGGCCGTGCAACGTGACCAGCGCAGGATGCGGACCGCCCTTCGCTTCCGCGAAATCGGACGCGAACAGAAAGCGCACTACGTCGCCTGGTTCGAGCCGGAGCATCACATCGTGGCAGCGTCGGCGCCGTTCTTCGCGCGTCGCTTCGCCGACATGCCCTGGTCGATCCTGACGCCCGATCTATGCGCGCATTGGGATGGCCATGCCGTCCTGATCACGCCAGGCCTCAACGAGGCCGAGGCGCCGGCCGGGAACCGGCTGGAGGAAACCTGGCGGCGCATTTGCGCGGGCATCGTCAATCCGGTCCGGCTGAAAGCGAAGATGACGCCAACCGGCGCGGGAAAACGATCGCTCCGCGCGCCACGGTAGCGCTATTACCGACGAGAAATAGCGCACGCTATTGAACATTTGGAACAGTGGCGGAACCGCAAATTCCCGTTACCCGCCCCCTCAAAAAATGACAAATAGATGTACAACCTTCAATTGTTAGATAATACTATCTCATTCTGTGGGGCAGTTTGGGGCGTCCTGTTCACGCCAAGACGTTCCCATGAGGTCGGCGCGCTGTGCGGCTACTTCTAGCCCCGGTGCTGTGCAGCGCGCGGCCTCTCCTCCTTGCGGACATGCGGCTAACCTTCCTTGAGCATCACCGCCTTGAGCATTGCCCGGTAAGCGCGCCGACGCCAAACTGCCGCCATGCACGTTCAAGCGGCGACCAAATCCGACATCCCGGCCATCATGCGTGTGGAGCGCACGGATGGTTATGCGCGTCTGGTCGGTCGATGGGAGGCGGAGCAGCACGCCAGCGAAATCGAAAACCCGGCATGCAGATATCTGGTGGCACGCGACGGAACCGACATTGCCGGGTTTGCCATTTTACAAGGCGTCGGAAGCGCCAACCGTTGCGTCCGGCTGAGGCGAATAGCGGTGCGAAATACCGGGCGCGGGATTGGCTCGGACCTGCTGCGATCGGTCCTGCAAATCTGCTTCGATGACCTGGCGGCGCATCGCGTCGAACTCTTTGTATTCGTTGACAATGAACGGGCCTATCAAACCTACCTCAAAATCGGATTTGCCGAGGAAGGCGTCGTCCGCGACCTGCACCGGAACGCCGACGGAACCTTTCGATCGATGCGCCTGATGTCCATGCTGCGACGGGAATGGGCGGCGCACGCCTGACGCCGTAATCCGCAGAGCTAACGGCGCGGCATCCCCGCGATGGCGGCCATCGCCGGATGCCGTTGCCAGTGTCATCTAACCTTCAAGTCCATCGGTCAAAAGGTTAACCGCCGTTAGTATTTCAGGGGGTTAGCCATGACCGATATGACGCTCAATTCATCGATATCAGATGGAGCACCGATCCAGCCGGCCTCCAGGCCCAATCTCGACAAGGGCTTCAACCCGCTCACGATGATCCTGTTCTTCGGCATTCTCGCGGCCGGATTCCTGTTCGTGATGTACAGCATCTATGCCGACGTCGACGCCACCGGCGTCAAGGTCACGGCCTACCTGCCCTACGTCCTGCTGCTGATCGCGCTCGTGATCGCGCTCGGCTTCGAGTTCGTCAACGGCTTCCACGACACCGCCAATGCGGTTGCGACCGTGATCTACACCCACTCGCTGCCGGCCGAATTCGCCGTGATGTGGTCGGGCTTCTTCAACTTCCTCGGCGTGCTGCTGTCCTCGGGCGCGGTGGCGTTCGGCATCGTCTCGCTGCTGCCGGTCGAACTGATCCTGCAGGTCGGAAGCAGCGCCGGTTTTGCCATGGTGTTCGCGCTGCTGATCGCCGCCATCATCTGGAACCTCGGCACCTGGTGGCTGGGCCTGCCGGCCTCGAGCTCCCATACCCTGATCGGTTCGATCATCGGCGTCGGCATCGCCAACGCCGTCATGCGCGGCCGCGACGGCACCTCCGGCGTCGACTGGACCAAGGCCACTGAAATCGGCTACGCGCTGCTGCTGTCGCCGCTGTTCGGCTTCGCCATGGCGGCCATCCTGCTGCTGGTCCTGAAGTTCATCGTCCGCAACCCGGCGCTCTACGCCGCCCCCGAAGCCAACAAGCCGCCGCCGCTGTGGATCCGCGGCATCCTGATCGCCACCTGCACCGGCGTCAGCTTCGCGCATGGTTCGAACGACGGCCAGAAGGGCATGGGCCTGATCATGCTGATCCTGATCGGCACCGTGCCGACCGCCTACGCGCTGAACCGCGCGCTGCCGGAATCGCAGATCGCCCAGTTCCAGAAGACCTCCGAGGCCGCTTCGAAAGTGATCGCGGCCAAGGGCGCCGGCCACAACATCATCGGCGACCCCCGCCCGGCGGTGACGCAGTATGTCGCCGCCCGCAAGATCAGCGAAGGCACCTATCCGTCGCTGGCCGTGCTGGTGAAGGACGTCGGCGACCAGGTGCAAAAATACGGCTCGCTCAACAAGGTGCCCGCCGAAGCCGTCGGAAACACCCGTAACGACATGTACCTGACCTCGGAAGCGATCCGCTTCCTGATGAAGGACAAGGAAAACGACCTCAAGAAGGAAGAAGTCGCCACCCTCAACGCCTACAAGAGCTCGCTCGACAGCGCCACCAAGTTCATCCCGACCTGGGTCAAGATCGCGGTCGCGATCGCGCTCGGCCTCGGCACCATGATCGGCTGGAAGCGTATCGTCATCACCGTCGGCGAGAAGATCGGCAAGACGCATCTGACCTACGCGCAAGGCGCCTCCGCCGAGCTCGTTGCCGCCGCCACCATCGGCGCCGCCGACGTGTTCGGCCTGCCGGTCTCGACCACGCATGTGCTGTCGTCCGGAGTCGCCGGCACGATGGCGGCCAACGGCTCCGGCCTGCAGCTTGCGACCATCCGCAATTTGCTGATGGCCTGGGTGCTGACGCTGCCCTGCGCGATCATGCTCTCGGCCAGCCTCTACGTGCTGTTCTCGTATATTTTCTGAGACACGAAAGACCGCAGCGGTTTCATTTTCGCTGCAACGCAACAGAAAGGCTCGCGCTGTCAGCGCGGGCCTTTTGCATGCTGTATATCGGTGACATCGTGCGGCAAATAAAAGAACGCCTGCATCAACATGCAGGCGTTCTCTCAAGTTGTCGTGGAACTGCAGGAGGAAGTGCAAGCGGAAGTACAAGGGGCTGTGTGCGCCCTCGCCTCACGCCGCCAGCGCGTTCTCCACCAGCTTGATCCAGTACGACGTGCCGTGGACGATCGCGTCGTCGTTGAAATTGTATTCGGGGTGATGCAGGCCCGCGGTATCGCCATTGCCGCAGAAGATGAACGCGCCGGGCCTTGCCTCCAGCATATAGGCGAAATCCTCCGCGCCCATCAGCGGCGGGGTCTCGTGCACATTGGCTTCGCCGGCGATCTCCTTGGCGATCCGCGTGGCGAAGTCGGTTTGCGAGGCGTGGTTCACCGTGACGGGATAGCCGCGCTTGTAGGTGACGTCGATCTTGGCGCCGGTGATCTGCGCCACGCCGGCGACGACTTCGTGCACCCGCTTCTCGACCAATGCGCGAACTTCCGGAGTCAAGGTACGGATTGTGCCGCGTAATTCGGCGGTTTGCGGAATGACGTTGCGGGCATTGCCGGCCTGAAATTCGCAGACCGAGATCACCGCCGACTCCAGCGGATCGACGCTGCGCGACACGATCGACTGCAACGCGGTAACGACCTGCGCGCCGACCAGCACGGAATCGATGCAGATATGCGGCCGCGCGGCGTGGCCGCCGAGCCCGGTGATCTTGATGTCGAGTTCATCGGTCGCCGCCATGATCGGCCCGGAGCGGATCGCGAACGAACCGACCGGAATGCCCGGACCGTTATGCATGCCAAAAACCTGTTCGATACCGAAACGGTCCATCAGGCCGTCCTTGATCATCGCATCGGCACCCGCGCCACCCTCTTCGGCCGGCTGGAAGATCACGACGGCATCGCCGGCGAAATTGCGCGTCTCGGCGAGATAGCGGGCGGCGCCTAGCAGCATCGCGGTGTGGCCGTCATGACCGCAGGCGTGCATCTTGCCCGGCGTCTTGGAGGCGTAAGGCAGGTTGGTTGCTTCCTCGATCGGCAGCGCGTCCATGTCGGCGCGCAGCCCGATCACCCTGATGTCGCCCTTGCCGGCGGACTTTTTGCCCTTGATGACACCGACGACGCCGGTGCGGCCGAGGCCGGTCGCAACCTCATCGCAGCCGAATTCGCGCAACCGGTCCGCCACGAATGCCGCAGTGCGGTGCACATCGTACAGCAATTCGGGGTGTTGATGGATATCGCGGCGCCAGGCCTGAATATCGGGTTGAAGGTCGGCGACGCGGTTGACGATGGGCATGAGTTTCTCTGCTTTGCGGGTTGGACGCTTGCCTGTCTAGCATGCAAGACGCGCTCCACCCAACACTCTGCCGCAGGGGCCCCATCCACCCCGGGCGCTTGCCAAAGCGGCCGTGGCCCGGCTGACCCGTCGAAATGTTTTCGCGTTACCGAACTTAGGCTTGGTCGCCGTTGTTGCGATGCAGGTTCGGAAACAGCAACACCAGCGGAAGCGCCAACGGCCCGATAAACGCAGCAACCCATCCCCAATTTCTAAAGCTGCGTCCCCGGTGCCTGGCAAGCAGACCGGCAAGATAGATCGAGATGACGAAAGCGACCAAGGTAACGATGTCCATGGCGCACGCTCCAATTCTGCTTTGGGCCAAGCATAGCATGGAGGTGGGATCGCCGCGACCGGCCGTCAAGCACGTCTCGTTGAGCGGCCGGTGAACCGCCTCACGCGGCCAGCGAGTTCTCGACCAGCTTGATCCAGTACGAGGTGCCGAACACCAGCGCCTCGTCGTTGAAATTGTATTCGGGATGATGGAGCCCAGCGCTGTCGCCGTTGCCGCAGAAGATCAGCGCCCCCGGCCGCTGCTCCAGCATGAAGGCGAAATCCTCCCCGGCCATCAGCGGCGGCATTTCCTGAACGTTGGCGTCGCCGGCGATCTCCCGGGCGGCCCGAATCGCGACATCGGTCTGCGGGATATGGTTGACCGTCACCGGATAGCCGCGGTCGTAGGTCAGGTCGATCTTTGCGCCCGTCATCTGCGCCACGCCTGCGACGACCTCGCGCACGCGCCGTTCCACCAGTTTCCGCACATCGGCGTTCAGGGTCCGGACGGTGCCTTTCAGTTCGGCGGTTTGCGGGATCACGTTGCGGGCATGGCCGGCGTGGAACTCGCAAATCGAAATCACCGCCGATTCCAGGGGATCGACGCTGCGCGACACGATCGACTGCAGCGCATTGATCACCTGAGCGCCGACCAGGACGGAATCGATGCATTTGTGCGGACGCGCGGCGTGGCCGCCGCGGCCCTCGATCCTGATCTGGACCGCATCGCCGCCGGCCATGATCGGACCGGGCCGGATGGCGAAGCTGCCGATCGGAATGCCCGGACCATTATGCATGCCGTAGACCTGTTCGATGCCGAAACGGTCCATCAACCCGTCCTTGATCATCGCGACCGCGCCCGCGCCGCCCTCTTCGGCCGGCTGGAAGATCACGACCGCATCGCCGGCGAAATTGCGTGTCTCGGCGAGATAGCGGGCAGCCCCCAACAGCATCGCGGTGTGGCCGTCATGGCCGCAGGCGTGCATCAGACCCGGGTTCCTGGAGGCGTAAGGCAGGTTGGTCGCCTCCTCGATCGGCAGCGCATCCATGTCGGCGCGCAAGCCGATCACCTTCATGTCGCCCTTGCCGGCGGGCTTGCTGCCCTTGATGACGCCGACGACGCCGGTCCGGCCGAGACCCGTGACAACCTCGTCGCAGCCGAACTCCCGCAACCGGTCCGCCACCAATGCCGCGGTGCGGTGCACTTCATACAGCAACTCGGGGTGTTGATGGATATCCCGGCGCCAGGCCTGGATGTCGGGTTGCAGATCGGCGACGCGGTTGACGATGGGCATGGGTGCGATCGGTTTTCGGAATTGAAGGCTCTCACCCCTGTAACATGCAAGGAGTAGTCCACCCAACAGGCCCGGGCGCGTTGCAGACCCGCCGTCATGGCCGGGCTTGTCCCAGCCATCCACGTCTGACTATTAAGGCTGAAGGGACGTGGATGCCCGGCACACCTTGCGCGCTTCGCGCTTTAGCCCGGGCATGACGACAACTGGACGGGTGGAAGCCAGAAAATATGCCGAACAGGCTCGAAGGTGATTTCGACTATATCGTCGTCGGCGCGGGCACGGCCGGCTGCATCATGGCCAACCGACTGTCCGCCGATCCCAAAAATCGCGTGCTGATCCTGGAAGCCGGCGGCAACGACAACTGGATCTGGTTTCACATCCCGGTCGGCTATCTCTTCGCGATCGGCAACCCCCGTTCCGACTGGATGTTCAAGACCGAGCCGGAGCCCGGCCTCAACGGCCGCGCGCTGGCCTATCCCCGCGGCAAGGTGATCGGCGGCTCCTCCGCGATCAACGCCATGATCTCGATGCGGGGCCAGGCCGCCGATTACGATCACTGGCGCCAGCTCGGCCTCACCGGCTGGGGCTATGACGACGTGCTGCCGCACTTCCTGCGGCTGGAAGATCATTTCCTCGGCGCCAGCGAACACCATGGCGCCGGTGGCGGCTGGCGGATCGAGGCGCCGCGACTGTCCTGGGAAGTGCTCGACGCGGTCGGCGACGCCGCCGAACAGATGGGCATCCGCCGCATCGCCGATTTCAACACCGGCGACAATGAAGGCATCAGCTATTTCCACGTCAACCAGAAGCGCGGCCGCCGCTGGTCGTCGGCGCGGGGGTTTCTGAAACCCGTGCTGAACCGCACGAATCTGCGGCTGGAAAAGAACGTGCTGGTCGACCGGCTGATCGTCGAGAACGGCCGCGCCGTCGGCGTGCGTTTCATGCAAGGCACGGAAATCATCGAGGCCCGCACCAAGGGGGAAGTCATTCTCTGCGCCGGCGCAATCGGATCGACGCAGGTGCTGCACCGTTCCGGCATCGGGCCTGCCGACTGGCTGTCGCCGCTCGGCATCGACGTCACGCTCGACCGGCAAGGTGTGGGGCGCAACCTGCAGGACCACCTGCAGCAGCGCGCGATCTACAAGGTCGAGGGCGTCCGCACCCTGAACGAGACCTATTACAATCTGTTCCGGCGCGGCCTGATGGGGCTCGACTATGCCTTCCGCCGCCGCGGCCCGCTGACCATGGCGCCGTCGCAGCTCGGCATCTTCACGCGCTCCGACACGACCCGCGAGCGCGCCAACATCCAGTTCCACGTGCAGCCGCTGTCGCTCGATAAATTCGGCGATCCGCTGCATCGCTTTCCCGCGATCACGGTCAGCGCCTGCAACCTGCAGCCGACCTCGCGCGGCACCGTGCGCGTGCGATCCGCAGCTGCCGACCAGGCGCCCGCGATCGCGCCGAACTACCTGTCGACCGACGAAGACAGGCAAGTCGCGGCCGACGCCATCCGCACCACGCGTCGCCTGATGAAGCAGCAGGCGCTGGCACGGTTTCGTCCCGACGAATATTTGCCCGGTCCCAGCGTCGGCGACGACGACGCGTCGCTGGCGAAAGCCGCCGGCGATATCGGCACCACGATCTTCCACCCGGTCGGCACCGCGAAGATGGGCTCGGCAACCGATGCCGGCTCGGTCGTCGACGAGCGCCTGCGCTTTCACGGCATTGCGGGCTTGCGCGTCGCCGACGCCTCGGTGATGCCGACCATCACGTCAGGCAATACCAACACGCCGACCGCGATGATCGCCGACAAGGGCGCGGCCATGATTTTGGAGGATGCCCGCGCTTGAGGAGCTCGCAGCGGATTTCGATCGGCGATGCCGACGCGCGCATTGCGCTGGCGCGATGGGGTGCCAGGGATTCAGGCAAGCCGCCGGCGCTGCTGCTGCACGGCACCGGTTTCGTCGCCGAGGTCTGGGACGACGTCGCCCGCGAACTCGCGATCGATTATACGGTCTATGCACTCGACCGCCGTGGCCATGGCGACAGCCACAAGCCCGAGGCCGGCCGCTATCACTTCCTGGATTTTGCCGACGATGTGTGCCGGACGATCGAGGCGCTCGATCTCACCGGCATCTACGGCATCGGCCACAGCGCCGGTGCGACCGATCTTCTGCTGGCCGCAAAGTTGCTGCCTGCGCGTTTCGCGCGCCTGTTCGTGATCGAGCCGACCGTGATGGATCCGCGCGCGGCGCGTGCCGACGGCTTGAGCGAAATCGGCAAAAGCGCCGTGCAGGGCGCGCTGCGCCGACAGGCCGCGTTCGAAAGTGCCGACGCCGTGTTCGCTCGCTATCGCGCAGCACCTGCGTTCGCAAAATGGTCGGAGAATTCGCTGCGGGCCTACATCCGCCACGGCTTCGCGCAGCACGACGATGGCCGGGTGTGGCTGCTTTGCACGCCCGAGATTGAATCGGCCGTGCTGCTCCCGATCATGGAGGCGATGGAGCAGGTGTACCAGGGCGATTCGCGCGGCAATCCGTTCGGATGGCTGTCGGAGATCAAATGCCCGGTGCGGGTGGCGACCACGGAAAAATCATGGTCGATCTACAAGGAGATGGCTTCGCGCGCCGTGGCGCTGCTGCCGGCCGCGAGCCAATGGACCTTCGACGGCGTCGGTCACAGCGTGGCGCAGGAAGCGCCCGCCCTCGTGCTCCGGGCGCTGAGGGCGTTCGAAGCACAAGTCGGGTAACGGATCATCGCAAACTATCGCTTGCGATGGTGCCTTGAGACGACCGCGCCGTTGCGGGGCTGCGTCTCCGGCGCGACGACGCTCTCGGCGTAATAGGCGTTCGCATCATATGAACGAAGCGCCGGCCGTCCGGCGTTCAACACGTCGGCGTTGGGATGATAGAACGCGTAGGCGCCGGGTTCCTGTACCGCGGCCTGCGCGAATACCGGGGTTGCGACGGCTGTGATCAGCAGTGCAGCGGCTAAAGTCGGGATGATCTTGGTCATGGTGAGTATCCTGTTGAAGCGGGAAACATCACCTATGTGGGCACGGCCATGCGATGACGACCCTCATATCACCGCGAATTTACAAATTCGCACGACGCTGTGAAAAGCAGGAATTATCCTCTGCCGGCACGACTCCAACAGAACTGCAATGCTGCCATCGCGCCTGGAAAGAGTTTTCTTTTCTGCCCGGCTTGCAGTCACGCTGGCGAAGGAGTTCGCTCGAACGACTCGGCTGTGTGTCGGCGTTACGCCGACTTGCGCACGGCGTTGTCGACCAGGGTCTTGCCGAGCGACCAGATCGCGCCGGGCACCTTGTGGCTGGAGGCGATCACGGTGTCGAACGCCTTTGCGATCCAGCCGCAATCCTCTTCAGTGATGACCAGCGGCGGCAGCAGCTTGATGGTGTGGCTGCCGTGACCGGACACCTGCGTGAGGATCTTGTGATCCTTGAACAGCGGCACGGTGATGAGCTGGCAGAACAGCCCCTTGTTGGCGGTCTCCAGCACGTTCCAGGAGGCTTTCAGCCGCAGCGATTTCGGCGGACCGAACTCGACGCCGATCATCAGCCCCTTGCCGCGCACTTCCTTCAGCAATTCGTAGCCGGGCACCATGCGCGTCAGCGCCAGCCGCAACTCGGCGCCGCGTTTCGCCGCCTGCTCGACCAGCTTTTCGGCCTTCATTACTTCGAGCGTGGCGATACCGGCCGCCATCGCCAGATCGTTCTTCGCAAAGGTCGAACCGTGCACGACCGCGCGATCCATTTGATTGAAGATCTTGTCGAAGATGCTCTTGCGCGTCAGCAGCGCGCCGACCGGCACATGTCCGCCTGACAGCGCCTTCGCCAGCAGCACCATGTCGGGTTCGACATTCCAGTGCTCGACCGCCAGGAACTTGCCGGTGCGGCCGATCCCGGTCTGGATTTCATCGGCGATCAACAGCGTGCCGTATTTGCGGCACAGCGCTGCCGCGCCCGGCAGGAACTCGTCGCTGGGCATGTTGACGCCCTTGCCCTGGATCGGCTCGACGATGAAGGCGGCGACCTGACGCGACGACAGCGCCTGCTCAAGGGCGGCGAGATCGTTGAACGCGATCTGGGTGCATCCCGGCAACAGTGGCTCGAAGCCGGAGCGGAAGTTCGGGTCGTCCATCAGCGAGAGCGCGCCGTAGGACAGTCCGTGAAACGAATGCGAGCAGGAAACGATGCCGGGCCGGCCGGTGGCGCCGCGGGCGAATTTGATCGCGGCCTCGACGGTCTCGGCGCCGGAATTGGCGAAAAACACCTTGTCCAGATATGGCACATGTTCCAGCAGGCGTTCGGCCAGCACGCCAGCCAGCGTCGAAACATCGAGTTGCACCAAATTTGGCAAATCGGCGTCGAGGACGCTTTTCAGGGCATGGCGCAGTGATGGATGATTGCGGCCAATCGCAAAAACGCCAAACCCGCTCAGTAGATCTAGGTACTTCGCCCCGTCACGATCGTACAGATATTGACCTTGACCCTTCTGAAAGCCGACATCATAGCCGATGGTCTTGAGCACGCGGACAAGCTGCTCGTTCAAATGGCGCGAATGCATGGAACTGCGCTGCGCCTGGCGCTCCACAAACATCTCGGAAACGTCTAGATTTGAACTTAGCATTCGTTACATACGTCGCTTGATGGTCATTTCGTCAACTGAAAACGCTCAATGCGGCGTTTTGACCCCGCTTCGATCATCTACTTAAGCATAGGTTCGAACCATGTTGCACTGCCCAAGAACTCTCGCGCGCAGAATAGTTTTTTCCGGATTGTTTTTAGCCACAAATGTCGCCTCTGCACTGGCCGCCGACCCCACCGGCGACTGGAAGGTCGCCGACGGCGTCGCCAACATTCGCGTCGCCCAATGCAACGGTAACATCTGGGGTGCGGTTTCCTGGGAAAAGACGCCGGGTGGGCGGGACAAGAACAATCCGGATGCCTCAAAGCAGAGCAGGCCGACGCTCGGTATGCCGATCCTGATCGAGATGAAGAAGAAGCCCGGCGTCGATGCGTGGGAAGGCCAAGTCTACAACGCCAAGGACGGACAGCTTTACAGTTCGACCATCAAGCCAGTTGGTACCGACCAGCTTGAGATTCAAGGCTGCGTGCTCGGCTTCCTGTGCGGCGGCGAGACCTGGACCCGCGTCGGACCGCCGATTCCCTCGAGCCCGTCCAACAGCATGGCCAAGGGCGCGCCCAAGAATCCTGTAGCGAATCCGTCAGCACCGAAGGCGGGCGCCTCGGCGACTGCACCGGGTCTGACACCCGCGCCTGGTTCGCCGACGGCAACTGCCGCGCCGAAGACAACAGGTGCAGTGAGCCCGGCGCCGGGCCAGAAGCCTGTCGCCGGTCAGAAACAGGCGGCCGCCGATCCCGTCGGCGATATCTGCCTACTCCCCGATATCACGCGGTTTGCCCATTAGCGCGGGCTGAAACAGCAACACCGCGGCCAGCGTGGTGACGAGCGACAGCGCCAGCAATTTGCCCATGCTGGCGGTGCCGGGATGACTGGACAGCCACAGGCTTCCGAATGCAGTGGCGGTCGTCAGCGCACTGAAAAAGATCGCGCGCGTCAGGCTGGTCTGCAGCAGATTCGTTCTGCCCGAGCGCCATGCCGTCACGTAATAGATCTTGAAGGCGACGCCGATGCCGAGCATCAGCGGCCACGCGACGATGTTGGCGAAATTCAGCGGCAGCCCGATCAGGACGCAGATTTCCATCGTCACGGCGCCGGCCACCAGCAGCGGCACCAGCGTCAGCAGCACGTCGGTGACCCGCCGTAGCGCCAGCCACAGCAACACGCTGATCACGATCAGCGCCCAGATGCCGGCGTGGATGAACGCCCGCACCACGGTGTCGCCGGATTTGAGAATCGAGACCGGCCCGCCGATCGCATTCGGCTCGGCCGCCAGAACCGCATCGGCAAACCTGCGAAGAACTTCATTGTCGTTCGGATCGCCCTTCGGCAGCGCCTCGACGCGCATCAGTCCGTCCTTGGTCTTCCAGCCATCGACTAGTTCAGGCGGCAGCGACTTCAGGGTGACCGGCTGGGCCTGCATCGTGTTCTTGAGCTGGTCGAACGTGATCTTGAGCGGAATGACGAAAATGCCCTGCGCCTTGTCGCGGACGGCTTGCGTTGATTCGGCAAGCTTCGACAGCGTGTCGGCCAGCCGCCGCGCCGCGACCGCGCCCGGACTCTTGCCGTCGCCGGCGGTCTTGCGCAGGGTGTCGGCCGAACTCTTCAGCGCTTCGACGTTCTCCGCATCGGTGGGGGCGGCGTCGACCGAATCGGGATTGAGCGCCGGACCGACCACCTTGGCGGCCTGCGCAATCAGCTTCAGCTTGGCCGGCTGATCCTCCGGCACGAAACTGTCGAGCGACATCACGCGCAGCACTTCCGGCACCTTCTCCAGCTTCGCCTCGATCTTCTTGGCGTCGGCTTCCGAATTCGTCATCACGTTGATGGCGTTGGCGCCGGTGTTCGGATCCTTGCGCAGATCGAGGAAGGTCGCGATCGACTCCACCTTGGCGTTGCGGAGGTTGATCGGGTTGAAGTCGAATTTCATGAAATAGAGCAGCGGCAACCCGGCCACCGCGATCAGGATCGTGCCGACGATGATGATGACGCGATGCCGCTCCAGGAAGTCGTCGACCGGCGCCAGGAAGGCGTAGCCGACCGGCTCGCTTTCACCGGGCGGATTCAGCAGCGTCAGCAGCGCCGGCAAGGTCGTGATGCTGGTGATGAACGCCACCAGCATGCCGGCGCCGGCGATCTTGCCGAGTTCGGAAATGCCCTGGTAGTCGGTCGGCAGGAAGCACAGGAAACCGGCCGCGGTCGCCATCGCCGCGAGCGACAGCGGAACCGCCGAGCGGCTGGCCGCGCTCTCCAGCGCGAGCCTGAGATCGTCGTTCTTGAAGCGCTCTGAACGGTAGCGGACGCTGAACTGGATGCCGAAATCGACGCCGAGGCCGACGAACAGCACCGCGAACGCGACCGACAGCAGATTGAGCGAACCCACCATCATCAGGCCGACCGCCGTGGTGATGGCAAGGCCGACGAACAGGTTCACGAACACCGCAAAGATGATCTTCGACGAATGCAGCGCCATCCAGAGGATCACCAGCACGATCACGACGGTGCCGAGGCCGTTGACGATGGCGCCGTCCTGAACGGTCGCGTACTCCTCATTGGCGATCGGGACCGGCCCGGTCAGCCGCACGCGCGCGCCATATTGGCTGGCGAAGTTCAGCTCCGTGGCCGCCTGCCGGATCGCGTCGGTGGCATCCTTGCCGGGCTCGAGCGCGTTGTAGTCGAGCTTTGGCTTGAACTCGATGAAGGCGCGCTTGTCCGAATCGGTCAACGGCTTGTCGCTGACGAGTTCGCGCCAGGAGAACGTCGCCGAGCCCTTGCTCAGGACGTTCTCGACCGTCTGCGAGATCAGGTTGAAGGGGCGTTCCGCATTGTCGAGCTTGACCTGGCCGCGCTTGATGCCGGCAAGGCCGGTCTCCAGCGCGCCGGTCAAACCGCGGATCGAGGGGTCGCCGGCCATGATCTCGATCAGGGGGGCGGCGGCTTCGAGCTGCCCGGCGAGCTTGCCGACCTCTTCCGCCGGCAGGAACAGCAGGCCGTTCTTCTCGAAGAACTCACCGGAACCGAGCGGCTGCACCGATTCGAAATTCTTGGTGTCGCCGGCGAGCTTGTCGGCCAGCGCCTTGCTGGCGGCACTGGTGAGTTCGGGCGTCGGTCCCTCGACCACCGCCAGAATCAGTTTCTCGCGGTCGAACGACTGTTCGAACTGGTTGTCGCGCTTGCGCCAATCGAGTTCGGGCGAAATCAGCTTGTTGATGTCGGTGTTGATGGAGAAGTTGCGGGCCGTGTAGACGCCCGCCCCGATCGCGAGGATCAGCGAGAATATGACGACCAGTGGGGCAAACCGCGTGCAATTTCTAACAATCGAGACAACCAGACTGGTCAGCACATCATTTCTTTCTAAGTCTCAAGGAGCTTGGCGAAAACGCCCGCTGTCTAGCGGAGTTCCACAGATCGATCTACATGGGTCGATCTAATGTTGTTTCGGTTTTGGTTACTTTCAGAGAGGCCCGTGATGAGGCCGCAAAAAGGCCGAAACGGCGTCGAGGAACCCCCATATAGCCGCCCGGTGCGGGCAACAAAGTGACGAAGCGGTGAGCAATCGGCGCGCCAATTGTATTATGATACCTGTAGCGGTTCCGCGCGGTACACGGCCTTTTGCGATCCGGCTTTTCTAGACGCTCATTTTTTGACACAAAGCCCTGTGCTTCCATGTGCTTGGGTGGGGAATACCTCTCGGAAACCGGTGGTGTGGTTATTGCACCTCTCCGGGCACGCGTCCGGGCCGTACCGGCTGCACGGAGGCATTTGAATGAATTTGGTGCAACTTGCGTAGTGAGCGACCCATGGAAGTGTTTCTTGCGCAGCCCCGCGGATTTTGTGCGGGCGTCGTGCGTGCGATCGAGATCGTTGAGCGTGCCCTCCAGAAATACGGCCCGCCGGTCTATGTGCGTCACGAGATCGTGCACAACAAATACGTGGTCGAAAGCCTGAAAAACAAGGGCGCGATCTTCGTCGAGGATCTGTCGGAAGTTCCCCCGCTCGCGGTGACCGTGTTCAGCGCCCATGGCGTGGCGCGCAGCGTCGAGGAGGAGGCCGCCTCGCGTTCCCTGCCGGTGCTCAACGCCACCTGCCCGCTCGTCACCAAGGTCCACAATCAGGGCAAACGGTACATGTCCAAGGGCCGGGCCCTGATCCTGATCGGCCATGCCGGCCATCCCGAGGTCGAGGGCACGATGGGCCAGGTTCCGGGCCCCGTCCTGCTGGTCCAGAACGTCGACGACGTGGCGGCCCTGACCCTACCGATCGACACCCCAGTGGCCTATATCACCCAGACGACCCTGAGCGTGGACGACACAAAAGACATAATTGCCGCCCTTCAGGCCCGTTTTACAGATATTCAAGGCCCGGACATCCGGGATATCTGCTATGCGACACAGAACCGACAATCTGCGGTAAGGGACCTGAGCAAACTGGTGGACGTCATTTTGGTGGTGGGGGCCGCCAATAGTTCCAACTCAAACAGGCTTCGCGAAATCGGCACCGAGGTCGGGGTCGCGAGTTATCTCATTGCCGATGGCAGCGAGTTGAACCCTGATTGGCTGAAGGATGCGAAAGCCGTCGGCATCACGGCGGGTGCCTCGGCGCCCGAAGTTCTGGTCGACGACGTGATCGAGGCTTTGAGGCGTATCGGACCCGTCACGGTATCGGTGCTTCCTGGGAGGGAAGAAAATATCGAATTCCGGCTTCCAGCCGAACTGACTGCGGGCTGATCCACTTCACGACGACTTAGGTCCAGAAAGAAATCTCGTAATGGCAATACCGTTTTTCAAAGAGTTGCGTATCGGCGGCTACATGATGAAGCAGAAGCTGCTTGGCCGTAAGCGCTATCCGCTGGTGCTCATGCTCGAGCCGTTGTTCCGCTGCAACCTCGCCTGTGTCGGCTGTGGCAAGATCGACTATCCCGATGCGATCCTCAACCGCCGCATGTCGGCGCAGGAGTGCTGGGACGCGGCCGACGAATGCGGCGCGCCGATGGTGGCGATCCCCGGCGGCGAACCGCTGATCCACAAGGAGATCGGCGAGATCGTGCGCGGCCTGGTGGCGCGCAAGAAGTTCGTCTCGCTCTGCACCAACGCATTGTTGCTGGAAAAGAAGCTCGATCTGTTCGAGCCCTCGCCCTATCTGTTCTTCTCGGTGCATCTCGACGGCCTGAAGGACCACCACGACAAGGCGGTGTCGCAGAAGGGCGTATTCGACCGCGCGGTTTCCGCGATCAAGGCCGCCAAGGCCCGCGGCTTCACCGTCAACGTCAACGCCACCATCTTCGACGGACATGCGGCCGAAGAGATCGCCAAGTTCCTCGACTTCACCACCGAGCTCGGTGTCGGCGTCTCGATGTCGCCAGGCTACGCCTATGAGCGCGCGCCCGACCAGGAGCACTTCCTCAACCGCACCAAGACCAAGAAGCTGTTCCGCGACGTGTTCGCGCTCGGCAAGGGCAAGAAGTGGAACTTCATGCATTCCGGCCTGTTCCTCGACTTCCTCGCCGGCAACCAGGAATACGAGTGCACCCCCTGGGGCATGCCCGCCCGAAACATCTTCGGCTGGCAGAAGCCCTGCTACCTCCTTGGTGAAGGCTACACCAAGACCTTCAAGGAATTGATGGAGACCACCGACTGGGAAACCTACGGCACCGGCAAGTACGAGAAGTGCGCCGACTGCATGGCGCATTGCGGTTACGAGCCGACCGCGGCCAACGCCGCCATTGCCAATCCCCTGAAGGCGCTGTGGGTGGCGCTGCGCGGCGTCCGGACCACAGGCCCGATGGCGCCCGAGATCAACCTCGATAAACAGCGTCCGGCGCAGTACATCTTCTCGTCGGAAGTGCAGAAGCGCCTGTCGGAGATCCGCAAGGATGAAGCGGCTGCCGCAGCCGCCAAGCAGCAGCAGAAGGCCTCCACGGCCGCCTGAGGGCGACTGAGAGCGTTTTCCAGCGAAGTGGACACCGGTTCGCGTCAAGAAAACGCGTCACCGATTAAGACAAGACCGATCCAAACAAAAATGCCGTCGCAGAGCGACGGCATTTTTCGTTGATGCGTACAATTATCAGGCGCTGGCGGTGACGGGGCCCTCGCCGCCGGAGATGAAGCCGCGGCAGCCGCGCAGCGAACGCAGTGCGCGATTGAAATCGATTCCGGTGGAGACCAGCGCGCGCAGCGTGCGCGGATTGCGCGCGAGGCCGCGCAGCACCTTGCGCAGGTCGATATCGCCGTTCGGCTTGATCGCGCTCTTGGCCAAAGCCGGCAGCGCGCGGGTGGCGGGATCCGAGATCACGCGAAGCGCTGCGAACGGAAGCCCGGCCTTGGCCGCATAGGCCGCCGCGATATGGCTCTCCATATCGACCGCTGCCGCACCCGTTTCCGAATGCAGCGCGGCCTTGCAGGCGGTCGCCGCAATCACCTGCTCCACGCCGGCAAGCCCACCGCGAACCACACGCCGGCGCCGCAGCGCCGCGCTCGCGATCATTTCCTCATTGAGTGCCAACCCGGCCAGAAAGCGGGTATCGCCGGCCAGGACCTCGGTCGCGACCACGACGTCGCCTGACTTCAACGACGGATCGAGCCCGCCGGCGACGCCGAACGAGATCACGCCCCTGAAAGTCGATGAATCCAGTGTCGCAAGCAGCGCGCGCAATTGCTGCGGATCGCTACTGCTGCAAATCACGATCATGCCTGGACCGGCCGCGATGCGGGCCTCCTGTACCAAGCCTGTAACGATCAAAACCGGCCGCGGATCAATTTGATTGAGATCACCCGAATTGAGATCACCCGAATTATCCACGGTCGCGGCGGCCCCCGCCCCCCAAGTCACATCCCGACCCCTACCACTCTGCTGTTGGTGCTACTCAAATTTCGGTACCGCGCCAGCGCCCAGAGCGGAAAGAACTTCGAGTAGCCATGATAACGCAAATAGAACACCCGCGGAAACCCTGTAGCCGTGTAGCGTGCCTCGTCCCACAGCCCTTTTTCGGTCTGTGTGGTTTTTAGGTACTCGACACCGCGCGCAACTGCCGGGTTCCCGACCTCGCCCGCTGCCATCAGTCCAAGCAAAGCCCATGCCGTTTGCGAAGACGTCGACGGAGCGGCCTCAAATCCCCTGTAGTCGAGCCGGTAGCTGACCGCATCCTCGCCCCAGCCACCATCCCGATTCTGAATCGATAGCAGCCAATCGACCGCCTTGCGAATCATTGGGTCCTGATGAGCGACACCTGCGACATTTAGCGCGGAGAGCACCGACCAGGTGCCGTAGACGTAATTCAGCCCCCAGCGGCCATACCACGAGCCTTCGGCAAGCTGGGTGCGGCGCAGATAGTCGATGCCGTCAGCGACCGCCTTGCTGGTGCCGGCGGTCTCGCCGAGCTGCGCCAGCATCGAAATGCAGCGCGCGGTGACGTCCTCGGTCGGCGGATCGAGCAGCGCGCCGTGGTCGGAGAATGGGATGTTGTTGAGATAATATTCGAGGTTGTTGACGTCGAAGGCGGCCCAGCCGCCGTCGCGGCTCTGCAAGCCCTCGATCCATTCGCGGCCGCGCGCGATCGCCACGTCGTATTCGTCGCTGCCGGACTGCTTGCGCACGCGGTCCATCACCATGACAACGACGGCGGTGTCGTCGAGATCCGGATAATGCGCATTGTTGTACTGGAACGCCCAGCCGCCGGGCCGCACGTCGGGCGCCTTCACGGCCCAATCGCCCTTGAGGTCGAGCACCTGCCGCGGCTTCAGCCAGTCGAGGCCCTGTTTCATTTTCGCCAGCGTATCTTCGCCGCCGGCCTCCACCAGCGCGTGGCAGGTGAGCGCGGTGTCCCACACCGGCGACACGCAAGGCTGGCAATAGGCCTCGTGCTCGCCGATCACCAGGAGCTTGTCGATGCCCTTGCGGGTGATCGCGCGCGGCGGAAAGTCCGGTCCCTTGCCGAGCGCCTCGTACATCATCACGATGTTGGCCATCGGCGGATAGATCGCGCCCATGCCGTCTTCGCCATTCAACCGCT
>JBOHIT010000579.1:0-5453 GCA_050726155.1 Bradyrhizobium sp. | reverse complement strand
CCTCGCAGGACCAGGTCGCGAAATTCGCCAGCCTTGGCGCTGAGGGCTTGGCGCGCATCGTGGTTGGTGCAACGGCCAAGCATGATGGCTGGTTGCCGTTTGAAGAGGCCGCGAGCGCGTCGGAAACATTCGCAGCGGACGGCCCCACAAATGCCGACGACCCGATGCTGCTCTATTTCACCTCGGGCACCACGGCAAAGCCAAAGCTGGTGCGGCACAGCCAGCGCAGCTATCCGGTCGGCGCGCTGTCGACGATGTTCTGGCTCGGTCTGCAGCCGGGCGACGTGCATCTGAATATTTCTTCGCCGGGCTGGGCCAAGCACGCCTGGAGCTGCTTGTTCGCGCCCTGGAACGCCGGCGCCACCGTGTTCGTGGTCAATCAGCCGCGCTTCGACGCCAAGGTGTTGCTCGCGACCATCGGCCGTTGCGGCGTGACCACCTTGTGCGCGCCGCCGACGGTGTGGCGGTTGTTCATCCAGGAAAAGCTGGCCACCTTCAAGGTCTCGCTGCGAGAGGTCTGCGGCGCCGGCGAACCGCTCAACCCCGAGGTCATCGATCAGGTGAAAGCGGCGTGGGGCCTGACGATCCGCGACGGCTACGGCCAGACCGAGACCACGGCGCTCGCCGGCAATTCGCCGGGCCAGCCGGTCAAGATCGGATCGATGGGCCGCCCGCTGCCCGGCTACCGCGTGCAGATCACCGACAATGACGGCCACGTCACCAAGGAGGGCGAGGTGACGCTGGTGCTCGGCGCCGACCGGCCGGCCGGTTTGATGCAGGGCTATCAGGGCGAAGACGGCAAACTCTCCGGTGCTGATGGCGACCTCTATCGCAGTGGCGACGTGGTGTTTGCCGACGACGAGGGCTATCTCACCTTTGTCGGCCGTTCCGACGACGTGTTCAAATCATCCGACTACCGTATCAGCCCGTTTGAGCTCGAAAGCGTGCTGCTGGAGCATGAATCGGTGGCGGAAGCCGCCGTGGTGCCCAGCCCGGATCCGATACGTCTCGCGATCCCAAAGGCCTATGTGCTGCTGGTCGCGGGCGTCGAGCGCACGCCGGAGACAGCACTGTCGATCTTCAACCATCTGCACACGCGGCTGGCGCCATTCAAGCGCATCCGCCGCATCGAACTCGTGACCGAATTGCCGAAGACGATCTCGGGTAAAATCCGCCGTGTGCAGTTGCGCCGGCTGGAGCATGACGACAATCGCAGCGATGCGCTGCGTGGAACGGAATTCCGTGAAGAACAGTTTCCGGAGCTGCAGAAGGTGCGGACCGCCGGATCGGAGAGTTAGTATGAATGAAGTCTGGAAGAAGCCGCCGATCTCCTTTGAGGCCTATCAGGCCATGGTCGGCAGGGAGGTCGGTGTATCGTCATGGCATCTGGTGGATCAGAACCGGATCAACGTCTATGCCGACGTGATCGAGGACCACCAGTTCATCCATGTCGATCCCGAGCGCGCCAAAAAGGAAACCGCGTTCGGCAATACCGTGGCGCACGGATTTCTGACGATGTCGCTGCTGTCGATCATGTCCTATGAGGTGATGCCGGTCATCGAAGGCACCACGATGGGTGTGAATTATGGTTTTGACAAACTGCGCTTCATCTCGCCGGTGCGGGCGGGCTCGCGCGTCCGTGGCCGTTTCACGCTCGCGGAAGCCAAGCTGCGCAAGCCAAAAGAGCTGCAGTCGCGTACCAACGTCACCGTCGAGATCGAGGGTGAGGAAAAGCCCGCACTGGTCGCCGACTGGATCGGGCTGATCTATTCCGCTTAATTGGCCGTCATTGCCGGGCTTGACCCGGCAATCCAACGCTGCTCAAAAACAGTCAAACGCGGGCTCGGTTACCCTCTCCCCTTGTGGGAGAGGGTGGCGCCGAACGCAGTTCGGCGACGGGTGAGGGGTTCTCTCCGCAAGCACGCCAGCCGAAAGAACCCCTCATCCGGCGCTTCGCGCCACCTTCTCCCACAAGGGGAGAAGGAAGAAAGAGCCAGGAAATTCGCATGACAATCAGGTTTGATGGACGCGTCGCTATCGTCACCGGCGCGGGCAATGGGCTGGGACGGGCGCATGCGCTGGGGCTGGCCAGCCGCGGCGCCAAGGTGGTGGTCAATGATTTCGGCGGCGCGCGCGACGGCACCGGCGGATCGTTGACCCCGGCCGAAACCGTGGTCGAGGAAATCCGCAAGGCCGGCGGCATCGCGATGGCCGACGGCGCCGACGTTTCGAACTTCGAGCAGGTGACAGCGATGGTCGAGCGCGCCACCAGGGAATGGGGCAGCGTCGATTTGCTGTGCGCCAATGCCGGGATACTGCGCGACAAGTCGTTCACCAAGATGGAAGTGGCCGATTTCGCCAAGGTGCTGGACGTTCATCTCACCGGCACCTTCTATTGCTGCAAGGCGGTGTGGGCCGGCATGCGCGATCGTAATTATGGCCGTATCGTCGTCACCACCTCCTCATCCGGCCTGTTCGGCAATTTCGGCCAGGCCAATTACGGTGCCGCCAAGGCCGGCATGATCGGCTTGATGAACGTGCTGGCCGAGGAGGGCCGCAAGAACAACATCCGCGTCAACACGATTTCGCCGACTGCGGCGACGCGCATGACCGAGGAATTGCTGCCGCCGCAGGCGCTGGCACTGATGCGGCCCGAGGCGATTACGCCGGCAGTCGAATTCCTGCTCAGCGAGGACGCCCCGACCCGTACCATCATGGGCGCGGGCGCGGGTTCATTCGCCGTGATCAAGGTCGTCGAGACCGAAGGCATCAACCTGGCCCAGTCCGACTGGACGCCGGACGCCATCGCGGCGAACTTTGCCGCGATCGGCGATATGTCGACGGCGAAAGCGCTGCAGGGCGCATTCGAGCAGACGCAGAAATACGTGGCGCAGGCCGCCGCGCGCGCGGGGATCAAGCTTTAACCCGTCGCGCGTCATACCGAATTCCTTCGTCATGGCCGGGCTTGACCCGGCCATCCACGTCTTTTGGGGCAGCACAGCAAGTAAGTCGTGGATGCCCGGGTCAAGCCCGGGCATGACGGTCATTTGTGACTGACCAACAGGAGACTACAATCCCGTTATGTCTCCATTCTCCTCCAACAACATCGCCGTCATCGGCGCCGGACCTGCCGGGCTGATGGCGGCCGAAGTGCTGGCGCAAGACGGCACTGCTGTCACCGTCTACGACGCGATGCCTTCCGCCGGCCGCAAATTGCTGATGGCCGGTCGGGGTGGGCTCAACCTGACGCACAGCGAGCCGCTGCCGGCGTTCCTCGCGCGCTACGGCGGTGCACAGCCGCATCTCGCATCCACCATCGAAGCCTTTCCACCGCAGGCGCTGCGCGACTGGAGCGAGGTGTTGGGGCAACCAACTTTCGTCGGCTCCAGCGGCCGGGTGTTTCCCCAGGCATTTAAGGCGTCCCCCCTTTTGCGGGCGTGGCTACGGCGTCTGGACTCGCAAGGTGTGCAATTGGTGCTGCGACATCGCTGGAGCGGCTGGAGCGAAAACGGCCGGCTCAATTTTCAAACGCCGGACGGGCCGCGCGAGATCGAAACCAGCGCAACTGTGCTGGCGCTCGGTGGGGCAAGCTGGCCGCGGCTTGGGTCTAACGGGGCATGGGTGGAAACGCTGAGCGCCAGGGGCGTCAAAGTATCGCCACTTCGCCCGGCCAACTCCGGCTTCACCGTCGCCTGGTCCGATATCTTTCGCGATCGGTTCGAGGGGCAACCGCTCAAGGGCGTGGCGCTGACCTTTGATACGCACACCGTTCGCGGTGAAGCCATCGTCACCCGCACGGGTATCGAAGGCGGCGCGATCTACGCGCTGTCGGCCGATTTGCGCGAGGCGATCCTCAGTGCAGGGCAGGCGACGCTTCACATTGCGTTGCGGCCTGACCTCGAGACGAACGATCTAGCGTCGCGGCTGTCTGCGCCAAGGGGCAAACAGTCGCTCTCGAATTTCCTCCGCAAGGCCGCGCACCTGTCGCCGGTCGCAATCGGATTGCTGCAGGAGGCGGCAAAAACCTCCAGCGTCTCGCTGGCGTCGTTGTCCCCGATCGACCTCGCACGTCTGGTCAACGCCGTTCCGCTCAAGCTCAACGGCGTCGCTCCGATCGCCCGCGCCATCTCGACCGCGGGTGGAATCGCCTTTAACGAACTCGATGACGCCTTCATGATTCGCCGTTTGCCGGGCGTATTCGCCGCCGGTGAAATGCTGGACTGGGAAGCTCCGACCGGCGGCTACCTGCTGCAGGCTTCGTTCGCGACGGGGGCGGCGGCGGGTAGGGGTGTGTTGAAGTGGCTGGGGACGCAGGCCTAGCCACCATTGCAACCGTCTCGGATCAAGGATATCGCATTGCTACCAGACAGTGCGTTACCTAGGCGAGCCAAGTTCGAGTTGGTATCCAACTGCGTTCGATGCAACTAGGGGATATGCCCGGCGCTGACATGGCAACAGACACCATCGAACGTTCTCATTGGCCTTCGGCGCGATGGCTGTTGCTGCTACTCGTGGCGATCCCGCTGCTTCCGGAGATGTTCATCTGGACGGTGGGTGCGCTTGCAGGCCTGATGGGCTGCGAGCCAGGCCAGAAGTCGGTCTGCCTTATCGGTTCGCTGGCAGTGAGCAGTGTCATTGAAGGGGGGTTGTCGGCGGCGGGAATCCTTTCGCCAACCTGGAGTCACTATTTCAATCTGGCCGTCGCGGCTTGGTTGGTGGTCTGCCTCGTCGTATTGATTAGGGGCTGGGGACGTATGACGAGCCGGCTTCTGCTTGGATTGGCTGTAGCGTTGTTTCTTACTGTGGTGCCCAATTTGGGACCGTTGTTTGCGATTAGGTTGGTCGCGGACGCGAGTGTTTGCAAGCCGGAGAGCACCGGCTGCCTGATCTTTGGCGGAGAAGTTAGGAACGCTTACGGCGCGCTCGAGAAAGCGAATCTGGCATTCTTTAACGGCGATGCTCTGCCGGTGGTTGGGGTATTTCTGGTATTTGCTGCCTTCGTGGTTGTCAGCGGCGTCACCTCGACCAGGCGAACCGTTAAGTCCTAGCGGGGGATTCGGACAGGCCCATGCCAATTCCATTTATGGATGTAGTAATGGCAATTTGTTTCCAACAGTTGTAAGGTCTGACTTTATTAGAATCGGATTAGGGGGTGGCTAAATGCGCAATGTCCTGATTGCTGCTGTTCATCGCTTGTTCGCGGCCGCATTCCTTTCGGCGATGCTGTACAGTCAACCCGTCTTTGCCCAATTGCACGGGGATACGGCCGAATACGTGTCGGCAGGTTACTCGCCGAGATATGCACGTTACTATGCGCCCTACGCGATCCAGGCTGCTGCGGCTTACACGGATGTTGCCAGTTTCAACGCCACGCGTGGCCCGTCCCAACAGCCCTCGCTGGACGGATCCGATGTTAGACTCGCGGTGGCCAGCATTCCCGGTGATCCCAGGGT
>JBOHIT010000578.1:0-3638 GCA_050726155.1 Bradyrhizobium sp. | reverse complement strand
CGGCCTTCGGTCAGACATGCCAAATCGAGGACGTTGTGGGCGAACCGAGAGAAACGGTTAGGGGACACCAACGGCGACTATCGGCGTCGTGACGACGGACCGCGACGCCGGCGGAGCGCACCTGGTTGGCAATGCATGAAGCACCGCGTGATGCGCAGCGGCATCACGCGGTCGATCCTTGAACTTACAATGCAAATGCATTACATTGGGAGCCACGATCGGAGCCTTCGATGCCCAAAACCGCCGAAATCCTCGAAATTCCCGCCACGATCACCGAGCGGGGCCAAACCACGGTTCCTGCCGCCATCCGCAAGATGCTGGCATTGGGCAAACGGGACCGCGTGGTGTTTCGGGGGCTTGCCGACGGAACGGTCGTCCTGGCCAAGAAAGCGGCGGACGAGCAGGCTGACCCAGTCATCGGAAATTTTCTGCGCTTTCTGACGAAGGATATGGCCGCACATCCGGCCCGGATTCGAGCGATTCCCTCCGCTCTGGTCGCGCGTGGCGCGGCCCTCGTCGAAGGCGTTGAGGTCGATCTCGACGCGGCGTTGCCGGACGACGATGCGTGAGCGACGAGACGATCGAGATCAATGGCTGGACGATCTACGCGCACCCTTTCTTCCTTGACCAGCTGGAGGCGCTGATCACGGCCGTCGAGAAGGCGCGTGCCAAGGACCCGAGAGGCTATAAGAAGAAGCGGGCGACAAAACTGCTCGCCGCCGTCCAGAAAGTCGCCTTCGAGAACATCCCCGCGGATCCGAGCGGGGATGTGTTCCGCCAAGGCGACACGCTGGGCGACGATTACAAACACTGGTTTCGCGCGAAATTCTTGCAACAGTATCGGCTGTTCTTTCGCTATCAGCAGACGAGCACGAGCAAGGTCATCATTCTGGCTTGGGTGAATGACGACGACACGCTGCGAGCCTACGGTAGCGCGACCGATGCCTACGCCGTGTTCCGGAAGATGCTGAAGCGAGGAAACCCACCGAACGATTGGCAAGACTTGCTGCGCGCTGCCGCTCAACCCGTTTCCAAGCGCCGGCTGAGAGATTTCGGCTCTCGCCGGCAAAAATAGATCTGTCGCTGAAAAGAAATGCGGTTGGGGGGATGATGGCTAAGCCGATCAGTTTGCCGAATGGTCGATTCTGGAAGACGCAGACAGAAGCGTTGGCCCATTTCAAGGAGATGCTTGCCCGCCATTCCGACGATCAGATCGTGGAAGGTCGCTCGGATCATGATGATCTGGTTGCCCTGCTGGAGCGCTACGATGCCGTCATCACCGACAGCCCGGCGAAGATTGGACCCGGCGTCGAGCACTTTTTTCGGCACCGACACCGACTTCAGCTATATCAGCGCCGTGAAAGGCGAGCCGAAATCCAATGCGCAGGAATTCTACGATGCATGCCGAAGGGCGGTCGCGGCCGACCTTCTCGCCGCCAAGAAGCGCCATTTCGAGACTTACCGCGACGGCGACGGCCGCGTACCGTGCGATCTGTCGGACGAGCTGATTTTGTTCGCCGAAGCCCATTTGGACCATGCCTATCCCACATTCGGGCAATTGGTCGTGAGTTTCCGCGCCGCGCGCGGATGGCAGCATGGCGTGCCCGTCGGGGTTCTCACGCCCCCGGCAGACGTTCAGACGACCACCAGCTTCCTCGACGCGTCCGCCGCGGAAGCGTTTCGGCAATTTCATCGGGGCGCCGCGACTTTGCGAATCATCTCCCGCGCACGCAACCTGGCAATGTCGGCAGGACAACGGAGGCCGAAGATAAAGCGGCCGGTGCAACTATAGAGAATGTGGGCGGCCAGGCCGATGAGTTCGCCAGAGGAAGCGAAAAGCATCTTCGTCACTGTTGAGGTCCCGTCCGTTGAGCAATTGTCGGACGACAATCTGGCTGCGCTCGCGCATATGCGAGACGGTCGGTGGAGCGCGCAGACCAAGGCCCTGCTTAAACGGTTCGGCACGGGCAAACTCGATCTCAATAGCGGCTGGGCGTCCACGTGGACACTTTGGAGTTGCCCCTGCTGCCGGCGCGAAAAGGCGCAGATTGCACGGCTTAGCGGTAGCGGCGTGCTGCTCTGTAGGCTGGAATTCCACCACGACCACCTCGCGGATTTCGCCAAGCGCATCTTCAGTGAACACAATCAACGCAGCGAAGACCAGGAGACGAACATTCAGATCGGCCGCGCCAAGGACGCGCTCATGCTGTTCGTCGAACGCTTCGAGCGAACGCTGATCTGCATCGACTGCAATTTGGCCGAAGGCCGCGCCAAATTGGAGCTCGCCAAAGAGATTGACAGCAATTTCACATTCTCACCATCCCAGATAGCCTCGTTCATTGGCGTCGCCCCGAATCGCGTCCACAGCATCGACATTGAGAAAGCCCGCGTGGTATGGCTAGCGGCAAAGGACGATGTTGCTGATAGGCTCGACTTCACCGCCCGGATGGCCCAGCGCATCGCCTCAGGACGCCATCGCCGCGAAGTCGCCGCTGGACGACGTCTGTTCGCCCAAATTCAAGAGCGTGACCTTATCTACAGCCTGTTCTCTCGCGCGGCTCCGGACGGCTATCGGCATCGCTTGGGAGCGATGATCGAGGCACGCTCGACGGCCAACGACAGCGCAGGACGTTCCCTTAGAGCCAAACGCAAGGCGCAAGCGCGACCGCCAACGGATGCCGAATTCGCCGAGATTGATCACAAGCAGCAGGAGCACAAACCGTGGGTGCTCGCCGGCGTGGATTGGATCTGCCCATGCTGTGACCGGTCGAAACGAGAAATCTGCCGGAAGTCGAACAGAGGCCTTTGGACGGCTCACATTCATCGTGTCTGCGAATATGAGCGGGAAGACCGTGATGAGAGCCTGGTGCGTCGACGTGTTCGGGCAACAAGTCAGATTGTGATCGGCTCGCATCGACATCTTCTGTGCCAGGATTGTCGAAATGTCACCTCGGAAGTACTTCGCCGTACGACGGGATTAACCGAGGACATCCTGCCGTTAGCCGACTTGCAGCAGCTTGTCGGCGGCGCCATGCCTCACGCTGTGCACGACATCGACTTTGACCAGGCCATCGCAGCCGCGATAGGAAACAAGCCGCTAATCGAGGCGATCGAAGACTATCGCGATCATCGGTCTCGTTCACTGGAAGCGCTCACCGATGTAAAACGCTTAATGAAGCTGATGGGATGGCCATGGCATCAGGCGCGCGACATCATCGGTTACGAATACGCCAAATCAAACGACATCGATCTGGAAGACGGCGATGCGCAGGCGGATTGGCTTTTGGACGAAGCCGCGCGCTTGGTCGCGTTGGACGAGTTTATGCTTTAGGTGTAGAGTCGGTAAATATCCGCCATCAAAGCGATTCCGCCGACCAAAACGCCCTTGAACGAGTGTAACGTATGGCTTACACGGGGCTGTAATTCTACTTCTCCGATTCGTTGAGTGATTGCCATTAATCCAAAGCAGATAGAGGCGCATGAAATTGCGTTCGGAAGCGTTAGTTGAGGCTTCTGCACGCGTTGCGACTATTGCAGTGGACGCGGATCTCCATGATGATCCTGAGTGGCATTTCGAAAGCCTACTACGGGGCCTCGAGAAATTCGAGGAACTGAACCCTTCGAATCGAAGGCTGATC
>JBOHIT010000577.1:0-6603 GCA_050726155.1 Bradyrhizobium sp. | reverse complement strand
GTGCCGGGTCCCTCAACGAGGGTAGAACTGACGAGGCCGGCCAACGCGGGTACTGTTCATTGAGCGCGTCATGAGCCATGTAAGCGAAATCCGCGCTGACTTTCGACTACGTGCGGGTGCCGATGAGTTTTGACAGCATTCACGATCGAAGATCAAATCGAGGTCGATGGACAGCAAAGGCGATTATACATCGGCAAGGAACGAAAATGTCAGGAATTGTCTTCCGCTTTCGTTATTGGGTCGCGAAGGTGATCTATGAAATCATCTTCGTTATCCTGGTGCGGGAAGGAAGCTGGCAGGAAGAAGTATTCGCGTCGCTTGCGCCCAAGGCAGGCGATCGGGTTCTCGATATCGGCCCCGGCAGTTCGTCGACTGCCGTTTCACTCGCTCTTCGCTATCCGGAAGCGGCTTTTGTCGGTGTGGATCCGAGTTCGCGGGCCGTCGAAAAAGCGCGACGGATAATCTTGCGAAAGAAACTCCAGAACATTTCTATGGTGAGCGCTCCACTTCCGGGAAACCTTCCATTTGATGCGAGTTCGTTCGACAAAGCCGTTTGCATGCTCGGATTTCACGATCGGTCCCCGGAGGAAAAACTCCGCGTTGCCAAAGAGATCGCAAAGGTCCTAAGGCGTGGTGGCACGTTGCACGTAGCTGACTTCGACAAGCCAGAAAATCGTGGCGAAGGCGGAATACTCGAGTTTGCAAGACGTATTTCTGGAACAGCCGCCGCCGAACCCCACATGAACGGTACCTGGACTGATTGTCTCGCGAAGAGTGGACTCGCCGGTGTCCGGCGGCAGTCGTCCCATTCGATTGGAATCGGGCGTATCGCGGTGGTGAAAGCCCGAAAGCGTTAAGCTCTCCGCGTGGGCTTGCAATGACGGAAGACGATGCCGTTGGCGCGCCGTGAGGCGGTTAGCGACGCAGTATGAGACGATCCTAACAAGGATGTAGCGCTCCTGAATCCTCCCATGCCGGATTCAATGTGGCAGAGGTTAAGTTAACTTAATGATTTCGGACGACTTCGGATGTCAAAAAGGCCGCCGTTGGCGAACTTGTGAACTGGCGGGCCCTTCCCAAATCAGCGAACATGTGCAATGCAAAGCGATGGATTTTTGTCGATTCATCAGTCGTTTCCTTGCGGTCTTTCTGATCGCGGGGCTCGTCTCGCAACTGCTGGTCGCCCCAGCGGCCGCGAAGCGGCTGTCTGTCGTCGAGATGACCGGTGTGTCTGCGATGTCGGCCGACATGCCCTGCTGCCCGGACCAACCGAATAAGAATGGGTGCAAGGAGTGCCCGCTCTCGAACTGCGTGCTGCAGCTCGTCCAGGACCAGCCTTCCCACGCCGATGGTGTTATCGTTCGGCGGGCGACAGGTAGCTTACTTCTATCGCCAAACGATCTAGTCGCTGACGGCCTCATTGGCGACCCTCCGGACCATCCCCCTCGAATCCTGACCTGATCGGCGTCAATACGCCATCTGCTACCGCGTAGGTGATTTGGCCGCGCGGATAACGCATGCTGCTGTTTGCGGCACATCAGGACTTTGAGGACTGCGAAAATGAAAAGCTTCCACTTTGCGCGCGCCATTCAGGCGGCGCTGATCGGCATTGCCATGACCGGCTCAACCACGCTCGCCCGTGCCGACATCAAAGACTACGAATTCCAACTGCTCGACCAGGCCGTCAAGAAGGGCGACGCGATAATCTCGATCCGTCTCGTCCATAAGCCCGACGGCAAGCCCGTGCCCGACGCGGTCATTTTCGCGACACGTCTAGACATGGCTCCAGATGGCATGCAGGAGATGGCGACCAAGATTGCGCCCATGCCCAGCACGGAGCCTGGTGTTTACAAATTCAAGGCGACCCTGAGCATGGCCGGCGGCTGGCAGCTCTCGCTCGGCGCGAAGGTGCAGGGTGAGACCGGCACGGTAGAAAACAAGCTCGTCCTCAAGGCGATGCCATGATCCGCTCGGCCGGAATCGTCCGGCTTACTGCCATTGGAGCAACCACAGCGCTGCTGTGGTTGTCTCCGGCAGCCGCTGGCGATCAGACGATGCCCGGGGCGACGGTGGAAAGCGTTGTCGCAGTCGCGAAACGCCTCAATCCGACGGTGGCGGCGGCGGCACTCGACTTCGATGCAGCGGTCCACAAGATCGGAACGGCGGGCGTCTTGGCTGACCCGACCCTTATCCTCGAAGCGTGGGACGTTAACCGGCAGGGCGTGGCGCAGCGCCGTATCGGCCTCGACCAGGAGATCAAGCTGTGGGGCAAATACGGCCTGGAGCGAAATATCGCACAATCGGAGGCGGAGGTCGCAAAATTCCAGGGGCGTGCGACAGTTACCGAACTGATCGCGCAGGTCGTTGCCGCGCATGGTGAATACAACGCTGCGTATGAAGCCGTGGTTGTCTCAACGGAAATCAAAAGGCGCTATGACGAGATTCTGGGATTGTTGCGGTCGCGATATGGTGCGACGTCGGTCGATCAACAGGATGTCATCAGGGCCGAAATCGAGGCGGCCACCGCCGAGGGCGATGTCGTTCGCCGGCAGGGTGAACAGAAGGCTGCCGCTGCACGCCTCAACGCTCTGATCGGACGCCCGTCCCTGGCTCCCTTGGCTGCGCCGACGGGCTTTCGGGCAGTCAGGGCGGTCAGCCTCGCACAGGTGCAGGCGCTTGCGCGCTCCGCAAACCCGATGCTGGCGCTGGCCGGGGCGCAAAGCAATTCTGCGGCTCAAACCAAAACCCTTACCGATCTCAACTACTATCCCGACGTGACCCTTGGCGCGAAATACGTCCAGCGGCCCGGTACGGAGGACACCGGCGAGTTCATGCTGGGCGTCAAGCTGCCGCTCCACTATGAGGTCAAGGACGCCGAGCAACGCGCTGCAGGTGCGCGACTGGGCGCGGCGCAAGCCCGCAACGAGGCGCTGCGGCTGCGGATCGACGGGCAGATCGCCGACGCCTGGTTCAGCGTCGATGCGCTGCGGAAGGTCGTGCAGATCTACGTTTCGCGCCAACTGCCGCCGGCCCGCTCATCCGTGGACAATGCGAGGAACGGCTTCCAGGCCGGCTCGTCCGATCTTTCTTCAGTTTTTGAATCGGAGCGAAGGCTTCGAACGGTTCAGCTCGATTTGCTGAGACTCAAGGTCGAGTTGCAGACGAAATACGCCGAAATGGAACGACTTGCTGGAGGTTCGCTATGAGACGGCCGATCGGTACGGTTTTGATTATATCAGCAGTCTTGGCGGCGGCGACGCTCGGATTAGCGGTAGGACGGTCGAATGCCCCGCTTCCGGAATGGCTATCCGGTGTTCTTCCTGCTGCCGCGAAGCAAAGTGCAGGTTTGTCCGAAGCGACCGGACCCATCATCTACTACCGTAATCCCGACGGCCTTCCGGATTATGCGCTGGCTCCGAAGAAGACTTCGGCAGGAAGGGACTATATCGCAGTTCGCGCAAGCGAAGACGTGAGCTTCGAGGAAAAGGCCCCCGAAGTCGCCATGGCAAAGGGTAGCGAGCGTGGCCGCATCCGCTTCTACCGCAACCCTATGGGTCTGCCGGATACGTCGCCGACACCAAAGAAGGATTCGATGGGAATGGACTATTTGCCTGTCTACGAGGGCGAACAGGACGACGACTCATCGGTCAAGGTCAGTGCCGGCAAGCTGCAAAAGGCAGGTGTTCAGACCGAGGTCGCGGAGCTGCGTTCGCTGAACACGGTTGTTCGCGCACCGGGCACCGTTCAGGAAGACGAGCGCCGGAAATCCGTCGTATCGCTGCGCTTCGAAGGCTTCATCGATACCGTCGACAATGTCACCACCGGCACGCACGTCCACAAGGGCCAGCCGCTGATGCGCATCTACGGCCCCGCTCTTTCAAGCGCTGCCGCCGAATATCTTTCAGCCCTCAATGCCCGGCCCGACGCCGGAATCACCAGTCAGGCATTGAAGGGGGCACGGCGGCGCCTGGAAAATCTCGATGCCCCGGCGGCGTTTATTGCCGACATCGAACGTACCCGCGAAATCCCGGTCTATATGAACTGGCCTGCCCCGCAGGACGGGGAGATCGTCGAGCGTACTGCCGTCAACGGCATGCGGTCTGCCCCGGGCGACGTGCTGTTCCGGATCGTCGATCACGAAGTGGTCTGGGTGATGGTCGACGTCGCCGAACGCGATCTTGCCCTCATTGCTGTTGGGCAAAAGGTCACGGTGCGTCCGCGCGCCTATCCGGATCGTCCTTTTCCCGGGAAGGTCACGGTGATCTATCCGCACCTGAAGGCGGAGACGCGGACCGCACGGATCAGAATCGAGTTGCCGAACCCCGATGATGTGCTGCGCCCCGACATGTATGCCGATGTAGAAATCGCCACGGGGGCGGACACACCCGTCCTGACCGTTTCGAGCAGTGCGGTCATCGACAGCGGCGAGCGTCAGATTGTGCTTCTGGACAAGGGTGAGGGTCGTTTCGAACCGCGTGCGGTCAAGCTCGGTCGCCGCGGCGGGAGCCGCGTCGAGATCAAGCAGGGGCTTGCCGAAAACGACAAGGTCGTCGTCTCTGCGAATTTCCTGATCGACGCCGAAAGCAATCTTAAAGCAGCGCTCAATGGTCTGGATTCCGGGGAGAAATCGCAGTGATCGCAAGGCTCATAGATTGGTCGGCCCGGAACCTGATGCTGGTCCTGATCGGCGCAGTGTTCGCCGTGGCATCCGGCGTTTATGCGCTGAAAAACTCCGCACTGGATGCGATCCCAGACCTCTCCGATACCCAGGTGATCGTCTATACGGACTACAAAGGCCAGGCACCGCAGGTTATCGAAGACCAGGTCACCTATCCCTTGACGACGGCCATGCTGACGGTGCCGAAATCCAAGGTGGTGCGCGGCTTCTCCTTCTTCGGCGTCTCGTTCGTCTACATCATCTTCGAAGACGGCACCGATATCTACTGGGCGCGGTCGCGTGTCCTCGAATACCTCAACGCCGCAGCGCGCAAATTGCCTGCTGGTGTGACGCCGACATTGGGTCCAGACGCCACCGGCGTTGGCTGGGTTTATCAATATGCCTTGCAATCCAAGGATAAATCGCTCGCCGACCTGCGATCCATCCAGGACTGGACCATCCGCTATGGCATTTCCAAGGCTGAGGGCGTCGCCGAAGTTGCCAGCGTTGGCGGCTTTGTCAGGCAATACAATGTCATCGTTGATCCGAACCGTCTGAGATCGCTGGATATCCCACTGACAAAGGTCCGCGACGCAATCCGCGGCAGCAACATGGATGTCGGCGGGCGGACCGTGGAATTGTCGGAGTTTGAATTCGTCGTGCGGGGCAGGGGGTATGTCAAGAACCTCTCCGATCTGTCGAATATCGTGCTGAAGGTCAACAAGGGTACGCCGGTCCTGCTGAAGGACGTGGCCCGGGTCGAACTCGGACCGGATGAGCGCCGAGGCATTACCGAGCTCAACGGGGACGGCGAGGTCGCCAGCGGCATCGCGCTGCAACGTTTCGGTCAAAATGCTCTTGACGTTATTGACAACGTCAAGGCGCGGCTCGCCGATATGGCGTCGGCCCTCCCGAAGGGCGTCGAGATCATTTCGGTCTATGACCGCTCGGACCTGATCCACAACGCGATCGAGACGCTGAAGCGGACGCTCACCGAGGAGAGCATCGTCGTTGCGCTGGTCTGCATCGTATTCCTGCTGCATGTACGGAGCGCCCTTGTCGCGATCGTTATGTTGCCGGTAGGCATCCTGATGGCGTTCGCCGCCATGAAGGCACTGGGCATCGGATCGAACATCATGAGCCTCGGCGGCATCGCGATCGCGATCGGCGCCATGATCGACGGCGCTATCGTCATGATCGAGAATGCGCACAAGCACCTCGAACGCGCTCCGCCGGACAAGCCGCGCCTCGAAGTCTTGATCGAAGCGGCGAGCGAAGTAGGTCCCGCGCTGTTTTTCAGCCTTCTGATCATCACGGTGTCGTTCCTGCCGATCTTCACCATGGAATCGCAGGAAGGGCGCCTGTTCAGTCCGCTGGCCTTTACCAAGACGTTCTCGATGGCGGCGGCGGCGATCCTGTCGATCACTTTGGTGCCGGCTCTGATGGTGTTGTTCATTCGCGGCAAGATCATTCCGGAGCACAAGAACCCCATCAATCGGTTTCTGATCTGGGTTTATCGGCCGCTGATCCGTGGCGTGTTGAAGGCCAAGACCCTGACGATCGTTCTCGCGCTTGCCGCATTGGCGGTGAGTCTCTGGCCGGCACGGCAACTCGGAACCGAGTTCATGCCGAGTCTGAACGAAGGCACGCTGATGTACATGCCGACCACGTTGCCTGGCTTGTCGGTTACCAAGGCCGCGGAGATCCTGCAAACACAGAACAAGATTATCAAGACGTTTCCGGAGGTCGCCTCGGTTTATGGCAAGGCCGGGCGTGCCGAGACCGCGACTGATCCCGCGCCAACCGAGATGTTTGAGACGATCGTCAATCTCAAGCCCAAGGAGCAATGGCGGGCCGGCATGACCGTCGATGGCCTGATCGCGGACCTGGACAAGGCTTTGCAGTTTCCCGGCGTCTCCAACGCCTGGACCATGCCGATCAAAGCT
>JBOHIT010000576.1:0-14805 GCA_050726155.1 Bradyrhizobium sp. | reverse complement strand
GCGCCGACATCCGCATTCACGATGATTGCGTCAGCAGGAATGCGTTCGCCGCTCGCCAGCCTGACGCCGTCGATGCGTCCGCAAGAGATGAGAACTTCACTCACCTCTTGTTCATATCTAATCGCGGCGCCAAAGGATTTTGCGGTTTCGGCCAGCGCGTTGGCGAGATTATGCATGCCCCCATCAATGGTCCAAACGCCTTCCCGCTCCACATGCGCCACCAGCATCAAGGTCGCCGGCGCAAGATACGGCGATGACCCGCAATAGGTGGCATAGCGTCCGAACAGTTGGCGCAGCCGTGGATCGGCAAAGTAGCGCCCCAGCGCCGACCACATCGACGAAAACGGTTTGATCTGCGGCAGCCGCATCAATCCGCGAAAGCCGTCGGCGCCGATCAGTCCGCCCATGCTTGGCTGTGCGGCGCGCAGGAACGGCTTTTCCAGGATGTCGTAAATGCGTTTGGTATCTCGGCAGAACGCGCGATAGCCGTCTGCTTCGGCAGAGCCCGCTAAATCGCCGATCGCCTCGACCGTGCGCTCTTCGTTGGCGAATAGATCGAGCCGGGCGTGCTCGTCCCAGGCGTGCCTGGCGAGAATCTCGAGCGGGCGCAACTGCACGTGATCGGCGAAGTTCTTGCCAGCTGCAGCGAACAACTCCTCAAACACCCAGCGCATCGTGAAAACGGTGGGTCCACTGTCGACCTGCGAGTGGCCGACCGCGACTTTTCGCATCTTGCCGCCGGGCGATGCGCCGCGTTCGAGGACGGTCACCTGAAGCCCCCGTGCTGCGAGTGCGAAGGCGGACACCAACCCCGCTACGCCAGCGCCGACGATAACAACACGATCTCTGGGCATCCGAGCGCCGGCTCCGCGTTGCTGATTGACAGGTGTCCATATTTATTTACACTCTTCGAGACAAGTCAAATTGACACTATCATTTGTGCATACGGGAGCCTGCCATGGACGTCAGCAGCCGGATCGAGCGGGCCCTTAACGACGCGATTGGCCGTGCCGAGGTGCCAGGCTGTCCGCCACGGCTCGCCGCGGCGATGCGTTATGCGGTATTTCCCCGTGGCGCGCGGGTACGACCGAGGCTCTGTCACAGCGTCGCGGCGGCCTGTATCGAGGACCATCCGCTGGCGACGGAGGCAGCGGGCGCAGCACTTGAACTGCTGCATTGCGCTTCGCTTGTGCACGACGATCTGCCTTGCTTCGACGCGGCGGAGACACGGCGCGGTCGTCCTTCGGTTCACAAGGCTTTTGGTGAGCCCCTGGCGGTTCTCACCGGCGATGCGCTGATTGTTCTCGCGTTCCAGACACTGGCGCGCATTCAATGCGCGCCGGAGCGGCTGGCGACGTTGACCCTGACGGTCGCCCAGTCGGTCGGTGTGCCCTCCGGCATCGTCGCGGGGCAGGCCTGGGAATGCGAATCGCAGATCGATCTCGCGCATTATCACCGCGCCAAGACCGGCGCGCTGTTCGCCGCGGCAACCGTTGCAGGCGCCGCATCCGCAGGCGTCGACGCTGAGCCGTGGCGGATGCTCGGCGAGAAACTCGGTGAGGCCTATCAGGTCGCCGATGACATTCGCGACGCCGCTTCAGACGAGGATGAGATCGGCAAACCCGTCGGGCGCGATCTCGCGCTGGGTCGTCCGAGCGCGGTGATCGAGCTTGGTCTCGATGGCGCGCTTTACCGGCTGCATGAACTGGTGCGGGGCGCAATCGATGCGATGCCGCCTTGCCCTAACGGCGCCGAGTTGCGTTCGCTGATGCTCTCGGAGGCAAAGCGGCTGGTGCCTGCCAAACTCGCCCAGTTTGCTGCGTAGCGATCATGGTCGTGATAGCGCATCGCGGGGTCGCTGGTGAAGACCCCGATGCGCGCCGGGGGGAGGAGGGCGATCGCCCGGCCGTGCCGGCAGCGCACGCCGCCTCACAGCTATCGTTGCATGATCGCCTGCTCGGCATGCGCGACAGGATCTTGGCAAGCCCCGGATTTCAGCGATTTGCCGGCAATTTTGCGCTCACGCGGCCGATTGCACGGCGGCGCGCCAGCGCGCTGTTCGACCTCTGCGCTGGTTTCGTCTATTCGCAGATCCTGCTCGCCTGCGTCCGCCTGAAATTGTTCGATCAGCTGGCAAGCGGACCATTAAGCGCCGCGGAGTTGTCGTCGCGGCTGCCGCTGCCGGACGACGCGACCGTGTTGTTGCTTGACGCTGCGGTTTCGCTGCAGCTGCTGCAGCGGCGGAGCGCCGGCCGTTACGGTCTCGGCCCGCTCGGCGCCGCCTTGTTGGGTAATCCCGGCGTTGTCGCGATGATCGAGCATCATGCGATGCTCTACGGCGATCTGAAGGATCCCATCGCGCTGTTGCGTGGCGATGTCGAGGCAGGCGAGCTCGCGGCTTACTGGCCTTACGCCGGCAATCGCACGGCCGCCAATCTTTCTCATGAAGCGATCGCGCCTTACACCGCACTGATGGCGGCATCGCAGCCGATGATTTCGCAGCAGGTGCTTTCAGCCTATTCGTTCCGCGGCCACCGCTGCCTGCTCGATATCGGCGGCGGCGATGGTTCTTTCATCGCCGAGGTCGCGGCGCAGATCCCGAAATTGCGCTGCGTATTGTTCGATTTGCCCGCGGTCGCCGACCAGGCGAGCGAGCGGTTTCGTGCGGTGGGACTGTCCTCGCGTGCGGTCGCGATCGGCGGCAGTTTCCTGACCGGCCGTTTGCCTGATGGCGCCGACATCGTCTCCCTGGTCCGCGTCATCCATGACCACGACGACGCTGATGTCATGACCTTGCTTAGGGCGATCCACCGTATCCTGCCGGCCGACGGAACGCTCTTGATTGCCGAGCCGATATCGGGCGTCCGCGGTGCCGAGCCGATCGGCGACGCCTATTTTGCCTTCTATTTGCTGGCGATGGGCAGCGGCCGGCCTCGGACGTTCTCAAGGCTCAAGGAAATGCTCGCCGAGGCGGGTTTTACCGATATCGCCCTGCGACCCGCGTCGATGCCAATGCTGACGAGCGTCCTCACAGCACGAACAGGTTAAGAATCCTGTTAATCTAACTTGACACTTCAATACGTCAGGTTAGCATGACAGTCGCGGAGTCCTTCCGCCGTCAAGATCGGAGTGGCGATGGATACCATCGCGGTGGTCCTCAGGCAGCCGGAGCAGATTGAGCTCAATCGGCTTGCTTTGACTGCTCCAACTCCCGAGGACGTCGTCGTCGATGTCGAGTGGAGCGGTGTCAGCACCGGCACCGAACGGTTGCTGTGGTCGGGACGAATGCCCTCGTTTCCGGGAATGGGCTATCCGCTGGTGCCCGGCTATGAGTCGGTCGGCCGCGTAATCGAAGCTGGCTCCGCCACGGATCTGCATCCCGGCCAGCAGGTTTTCGTTCCCGGCGCAAAATGTTTCGGCGAAGTCCGCGGCCTGTTCGGCGCATCAGCGTCGCGTCTGGTTGTGCCGGGAAAGCGCGTCGTGCCGCTCGATCAGAACCTCGGGGAGCACGGAATCCTGCTGGCGCTGGCCGCGACGGCCTATCATGCCATCGCCGCGCGCGGCGCGTCAGTGCCTGACTGCATTGTCGGTCACGGCGTGCTGGGACGGTTGTTGGCCCGCATCTCCATCGCGCTCCGCAATGATCCGCCAACCGTGTGGGAGAAGAACCCGGCGCGCACCGGTGGGGCCATTGATTACGGTGTCATCGATCCCAAACACGATTCACGGCGCGACTACAAGAGCATCTACGATGTCAGTGGCGACGCCGGCCTGCTCGACTCGCTGATCGGTCGCATCGCGCCGGGCGGCGAGATCGTGCTCGCTGGCTTCTACAGCGAAAGACTGTCCTTTGCATTTCCCCCCGCATTCATGCGCGAGGCCCGGCTGCGCATCGCCGCCGAATGGCAACCGTCGGACCTAGTCGCGATCAAGACGTTGATCGCGTCCGGACGCCTTTCGCTTGACGGCCTTATTACCCATCACCACGACGCCCAGGATACCTCGAATGCCTATCGCATCGCGTTCGAGGATTCGGCCTGCCTGAAAATGGTTTTGAACTGGAGTTCGCTCTCATGAATGCCGTGCCTCAAATCAACATGAAAGATGCGCTCCGCGCCGAAGCCGCGATCGAACCGGATTCGCCGGTGACGACGCCCGTCACCAAGGAAACCCAGATTATCGCGATCTATGGCAAGGGCGGTATCGGCAAGAGTTTTACGCTTGCTAATCTGTCTTACATGATGGCGCAGCAGGGCAAGAAGGTCCTGCTAATCGGATGCGATCCCAAGAGCGACACCACCTCGCTGCTGTTCGGGGGACGCGCTTGTCCGACCATCATTGAAACCTCGTCCAAGAAGAAACTCGCTGGCGAGGAAGTGAAGATCGGCGACGTCTGCTTCAAACGCGACGGCGTCTTCGCGATGGAGCTCGGCGGGCCCGAGGTCGGTCGCGGCTGCGGTGGCCGCGGCATCATTCACGGCTTCGAATTGCTGGAGAAGCTCGGCTTCCACGAATGGGGTTTCGACTACGTGCTGCTCGACTTTCTGGGCGATGTCGTCTGCGGCGGCTTCGGTCTGCCGATCGCGCGCGACATGTGCCAGAAGGTCATCGTCGTCGGATCGAACGACCTGCAGTCGCTCTATGTCGCCAACAATGTCTGCTCGGCGGTGGAATACTTCCGCAAGCTCGGTGGCAATGTCGGTGTCGCCGGCATGGTCATCAACAAGGATGACGGAACCGGCGAGGCGGCAGCCTTCGCCCGAACCGTCGGCATTCCCGTTCTAGCGGCAATCCCGGCCGACGACGATATCCGCAAGAAAAGCGCGAACTACGAAATCATCGGCTTGCCGGGCGGCCAGTGGAGTTCCCTGTTCGAGGAACTCGCAAAGAACGTCGGCCTGGCGCCGCCAGTTCGTCCGACACCGCTGACGCAGGACGGTCTGCTCGGCCTGTTCAAGGGTGAGGTGGTTGGCCGTGGTGTGGTGCTGGATCCCGCGACCATGGAAGACATGTGCGGAAAATCCGTCATCAACAAGCCGTCCCTCGAAGTCGTCTACGACGCAGCTTGAGAGCCAGCATGATGCGGTGCGCGACATGAATGTCATCCTGCCTCGATACGCCGGAGCGATCGCTGAGTCGGTCGTAAAAGAGCCCGTTGAAGTCGAGATTGCCGTAGGTACCGCGGCGGATGATGCCGTCCCTGCTGCGCCTCCCTCGATCAATGCCGCCGCGACGAAGACCGACGGCCTGGGCTGTCATGCCGGTGCTGCCGAACTGAAGGCCGCCGCCAGTGCCGCTGGCAAGAGCGACATTCTTGATCGCTACGCGGCAGATTATCCAAAGGGACCGCACGACCAGCCGCAGAGCATGTGTCCGGCGTTCGGCTCGTTGCGGGTCGGCCTGCGAATGCGGCGTACAGCGACAATCCTTTCCGGTTCGGCCTGCTGCGTATATGGCCTCACCTTCACCTCACACTTCTATGGCGCCCGGCGCACGGTCGGTTACGTACCTTTTAATTCGGAGACATTGGTCACCGGAAAACTATTCGAAGACATCCGCGAAGCCGCCTTCAAGCTGGCGGATCCCGCGCTCTACGACACCATCATCATCACGAATCTCTGCGTGCCGACCGCCTCCGGCGTGCCGCTCGATCTGTTGCCGGACGAGATCAACGGTGTGCGCATCATCGGCATCGATGTACCCGGTTTCGGTGTTCCGACCCATGCCGAAGCCAAGGACGTGCTTGCGGCGGCGATGCTCGAATATGCCCGCAAGGAAGTCGAGCAGGGGCCGGTGCAGGCGCCGCGTGGCGGCAAGAGCGAGCGGCCAACAGTCACGCTGGTGGGTGAGATGTTCCCCGCCGATCCTGTCGGCATAGGCATGATGCTGGAGCCGCTGGGTCTCGCGGCCGGGCCAGTCGTCCCGACCCGCGAGTGGCGCGAATTATATGCTGCGCTGGATTGTTCAGTGGTTGCCGCAATCCATCCTTTCTACACCGCCAGCTTCCGACAGTTCGACCTCGCAGGGCGCAAGATTGTCGGCTCCGCGCCGGTCGGCCATGACGGTACCGAGGCCTGGCTCGAATCGATCGGGACGGCCTGCAACGTCGCCCGCGATAAAATCGATGCCGCAAAAAATCGCTTCCTTCCGATGATCAAGGCGGCGTTGGCGGCGAAACCTGTCGATGCCCGCATCACGGTCTCCGGATATGAGGGTTCCGAGCTGCTGGTTGCGCGGCTACTCATCGAGAGTGGCGCTCAAGTGCCGTATGTCGGGACAGCGTGTCCGAGAACGCAATGGTCGGACGCCGATCGGGAATGGCTGGAAGCCAAGGGCACACGTGTCCAGTACCGCGCGTCCCTGGAAATGGATCTGGCTGCGGTCGGCGAGTTCAAGCCGGATCTCGCCATCGGCACCACGCCTGTGGTGCAAAAGGCCAAGCAGCTCGCAATCCCGTCACTGTATTTCACCAATTTGATCTCCGCGCGGCCGCTGTTTGGCGTTGCGGGCGCCGGCTCTCTGGCACAGGTCGTCAATGCCGCGCTCGCCAATCAAAGCCGCTTCGACGAGATGAAGGAATTCTTCGGAGACGTCGGTGAAGGCCATGCCGCAGGTATCTGGGAAGACACTCCGAAGGATAACGTTCCGTTCCGGGAGAAATACAGAAAGCAGATCGAAGCCCAGGCCAAAAAGCGCAAAGCCGAGGAGATGATCTGATGCTCATCCTCGACCACGATCGTGCCGGTGGCTATTGGGGTGCGGTCTACGCCTTCACCGCCGTCAAGGGCATGCAGGTCATTATCGATGGCCCGGTCGGATGCGAAAATCTGCCGGTGACGTCGGTGCTGCACTACACCGATGCGTTGCCGCCCCATGAACTGCCAATCGTGGTGACTGGCCTAGGTGAGGAAGAACTCGGGCAGACCGGCACCGAAGGCGCCATGAAGCGTGCGCATCGAGTGCTCGATCCCTATCTGCCGGCGGTCGTCGTCACCGGATCGATCGCCGAGATGATCGGTGGCGGCGTTACGCCGGAGGGAACCAATATCAAGCGGTTCCTGCCGCGCACCATCGACGAAGACCAGTGGCAGAGCGCCGACCGGGCGATCGTCTGGCTTTGGAAAGAATACGGCGTCAAGAAGATCCCGGAACGTAAGCCGCGCGCGGAGGGCGTTAAGCCGAGGGTCAATATCATCGGACCAATCTACGGCACCTTCAACATGCCGAGCGACCTGGCCGAAATCCGTCGCCTGATCGAGGGCATCGGCGTCGACGTCAACATGGTGTTTCCGCTCGGCACCCATCTGGCCGATATTCCAAAACTCATTAATGCCGACGTCAACGTCTGCATGTACCGCGAATTCGGTCGCATGCTGTGCGAGGCGCTGGAGCGGCCGTATCTGCAGGCCCCGATTGGTTTGCACTCGACCACCAAGTTTCTGCGCACGCTCGGCGAACTTCTTGGTATCGATCCCGAACCGTTCATCGAGCGCGAGAAGCACACCACCATCAAGCCATTATGGGACCTATGGCGTTCGGTCACCCAGGATTTCTTTGGCACGGCGAGCTTCGCCATCGTCGCCAACGAGACCTATGCGCGGGGAGTGCGCAACTTCCTCGAAACCGAGATGGGACTGCCCTGCACGTTCTCCTTTGCTCGCAAGGCAGGCGTCAAACCCGATAATGATGCGGTTCGGTCCGCAGTGCGTGAGAAGCCACCTCTCATTCTGTTCGGAAGCTACAACGAGCGCATGTACATGGCGGAGTCCGGTGGCCGGGCGATCTATGTGCCGGCTTCGTTTCCCGGCGCGGTGATCCGCCGCCATACCGGCACGCCGTTCATGGGTTATTCCGGCGCCACCTACCTGGTGCAGGAAGTCTGCAACGCGCTGTTCGACGCACTGTTCAATATTCTTCCGCTCGCCTCAGATCTCGATCGTGTCGACCCGACACCGGCGCGCTTGCACGAAGAAATTCTCTGGAGTGACGAAGCCAAGGCGCTGCTCGACGAGGTGCTCGAGGCGCATCCGGTGCTGGTACGTATCTCGGCGGCAAAGCGTCTGCGCGATGCCGCCGAGAGCGGTGCGCGCCGGGCTGGGGAAGGACGCGTTACCACGGAACTGGTGGCCAAAGCCCGCGCCGCGCTGATGGATGGGCAACCCGCATGAGAATGATCGAGGCCAATCTGTATCCAGCGATTCCCTATTTACATGTGCAACAGCACAATCGGGAGGAGACGTCGATGTCCGATTTTGTCCACGCGGATCGTCGCGAAAAAGTATCGACCGAGCGTCGTACTATCGAATATCGGCTTATGTTCGGCGTCTGTTACGTGCTGTCTCTTGCGGGAGCAATCGTCACGCGGCTGACGCCGTGGCGCAGCAGCGAGACCTTCGGTCAGGTCCGCAGTCGGACATCGGTTTTTAGAGAAGCCAGCAGCACAGCCAGCGTTTGGGTCGGCTCGTCGTTCGTGGGCTTGTGATCGGGTTTCGTCCGGCGATGCCGGGCGGAAAGCTGCCGTATCTCAGACGATCCGGCATTCGCTGTCGCCCACGCTCGGGCGGCGAACGGCCGCAAGGCCATTACTAGGAGGATACCAAATGAAGGACGGTTCCATATCGGGGCTATCCGAAGCTGAAGCCAAGGAATTCCACACGATATTCATGACGAGCTTCTTTCTCTTCACGGCTGTCGCGGTGGTTGCCCACATCCTCGCCTGGATGTGGCGTCCCTGGCTGCCAGGCCCGGGCGGCTACAAGACCTCCGCGTTGGACAGCATCCAGCATTTCGGCACTGTTGCCCTCTCGTATCTGACATAGGGAGAAGAAACATGTGGCGAATTTGGCTTCTGTTCGATCCGCGGCGTGCGTTGGTCATGCTCTTCACGTTCCTGTTCGGACTGGCGATCGTGATCCACTTCATCCTGCTTTCAACCGACCGGTTCAACTGGCTGGAAGGTCCTCGCAAGGCGCCGACGAAGACGGGAGAGATTCATCTTCCGTACACACCACCAAGCATGCCGTCCTGATGGCATGACAATCTGCGTACCGGAACGGACGAGGTCGGAACGAGCGACCGGTCTCGTCCGCTTCCGGTAGCTACCCGACCGATGACGGCAATAACGACGATGATATTCGCACGCGGAGGAACGAACCATGGCAATGCTCAGCTTTGAAAGAAAATATCGCGTTCGCGGCGGAACGCTCGTCGGCGGCGACCTGTTCGATTTCTGGGTAGGACCGTTCTATGTCGGCTTCTTCGGCATGACGACAATGTTCTTTGCGCTGGTAGGGATCGCGATGATCCTGTGGAATACGGCACTCGGCCCAACCTGGAATCTCTGGCAGATCAGCGTTAATCCGCCGGACGCCAAATATGGGCTGTCCTTTGCGCCGTTGCAGGAGGGCGGCATCTGGCAGATCGTCACCATTTGTGCGCTTGGTGCGTTCGTGTCGTGGGCGCTGCGTGAGGTTGAAATCTGCCGCAAGCTCGGCATCGGCTATCACGTGCCGTTCGCCTTCGGTTTCGCCATCTTCGCTTACTTCACCCTGGTGGTGATACGCCCCGTGCTAATGGGGTCCTGGAGTTACGGTTTCCCATACGGCATCATTACCCATCTCGATTGGGTGTCGAACACCGGCTACCAATACGGTAACTTCCACTACAATCCCGCCCATATGATCGCCATCACGTTCTTCTTCACGACGTGTCTGGCGCTGGCGCTGCATGGTGGACTAATTCTCTCGTCAACCAATCCGGACAGGGGCGAGCCCGTGAAGTCGCCCGAGCACGAGAACACGATCTTCCGCGATCTTATCGGCTACTCGGTCGGTACCATCGGCATTCATCGCCTGGGCCTTTTTGTGGCGCTGTCGGCGGTGTTCTTCAGTGCCGTCTGCATCGTGATCAGTGGACCGTTGTGGTCGGAAGGTAACGCCTGGTCCGAATGGTGGAACTGGTGGCGCAATCTCCCGATCTGGTCTTCCAACTAATTCCGGTCATCAGGAAAGAGTCACGTCATGGCCAATTACCAGAATTTCTTCACGCAAGTGCAAGTGCGCAGCAGCGTCTATCCGGGTATCCCCCTGCAGCCCGGGATTTGGTTGCGCAGTGGGGAGGGTCGGTTCAACTACTGGCTCGGAAAGATTGGTGACGCACAAGTCGGCCCGGTCTACCTCGGGTTTCTCGGAATTGCTTCGATCATGTGCGGCATCGTCGCGATCGAGATTATCGGTCTCAATATGCTGGCGTCGGTGAACTGGAGCCCGATCGAGTTCGTCCGGCAATTGCCCTGGCTTTCGCTCGACCCGCCGAAGCCGGAATACGGCATCAGCTTCCCGCCGCTCAAGGAGGGGGGCTGGTGGTTGATGGCTGGCTTCTTCCTGACCACCTCAATCCTGTTATGGTGGGGGCGGACTTACCGGCGCGCACGGGCCCTTGGCATGGGAACACATGTCTCATGGGCCTTTGCATCCGCGATCTGGCTCTATCTGGTGCTCGGCTTCATCCGCCCGCTATTGATGGGACAATTCAGCGAAGCCGTTCCGTTCGGGATCTTCCCGCATCTCGACTGGACCAACAACTTTTCCATCACCCACGGCAACCTGTTCTATAACCCCTTCCACATGCTCTCGATCGCGTTCCTGTACGGCTCGGCACTGCTTTTTGCCATGCACGGCGCCACGATCCTGGCCGTCAGCCGTTATGGTGGCGAGCGTGAGATCGAGCAGATCGTCGATCGCGGAACGGCGCTGGAACGCGCCGCCTTGTTCTGGCGCTGGACCATGGGCTTCAACGCGACGGCGGAATCCATTCACCGTTGGGCGTGGTGGTTTGCCGTCCTTTGCCCGTTGACTGGCGGCATCGGGATCCTTCTCTCGGGCACCGTTGTCGATAACTGGTTTGACTGGGGCGTCAAGCATGGCCTGGCGATGCCGCGATAACCCCAAGAATAAACTATCGACGCGCGCCGGGAATTGCAGAATGCCCACCCGGCGCGCGTCACCTTCCATCGTCTCGCCGGCTCAGCAGAACTGTTTCTGTCCGGAATGAAGCGGCGGCGCGCGGCTATGTCTAAACTTCGTACGACAAGCGTCCGCTAACAAGAAAAGCCGGGTTGGAGGAGCGCTGGGTGAAGGATCACTGGTTGGTGGAGGATATTTGCCCTGGTGCAGGTGTTCAAATCTCCGAAGGAATCGCTCGGCGATCTCGGCGCCCTTCCGGCCGCGGATTTGATCGCGGCCGCGACCGACGTTGCCGTAATCGTAGACGGGCAGGGAATCATTCGCGACGTGGCGTTCAACAAGGAGGAGCTATCGCTCGAACTGGACGCGCAGGGCAGGTGGATGGGCTCGAAACTCTCCGAGATCGTCACCTCCGAAACACGAGGCAAGATCGGCGAGCTGCTGCACGATGCGGCGTTACGGAAATTGTCAGGCTGGCGTCAGGTCAATCATCCGTCGGCCGGTGGCGAGGACATCCCGGTGCTGTATTCGGCCATCAACATCGGCCGGGAAGATCGCTTCGTCGTTGTCGGTCGCGACTTGCGTCCGATGGCGGCGATGCAGCAGCGCTTGATCAATGCCCAGCAGTCAATGGAACGCGACTATGCCAAGCTGCGGCATGCCGAGACCCGCTACCGGTTGCTGTTCCAGGTTTCATCGGAAGCCGTCATGATCGTTGACGCAGGCAGCAACGTGGTCCTCGATGCCAACCCAGCAGCACTTGCGCTATTCGACGAAAGTGCGCCACAGGTTCTGAAGTCGGTTTTTCCGGGCCATTTCGATGCGGCAAGCGCACCGCAGATTCAAACTCTCCTGGCCGACGTCCGCGCTACCGGCCGCGACGGCAACGTTCGTGCGCAGCTTGCGAAAGGGGACCGCGAATGTACGGTTGCTGCGTCTTTGTTTCGTCAGGAGAACGCGTCGCTGTTCCTCGTCCGCCTAGCATCGGGCGCAACCCTGCCGGAAACCAGCGCATTAAAGGCTACGTCAATCCTGCTGAAATACTTTGATGCGGCAACGGATGGACTGGTCATTACCGAGCCCGATGGTCGGATCGTCAGAGCAAATCCTGCCTTTATCGAGATGGCGCAGCTTGGCAGCGCGGAACAATCGCGCGGCGAATTGCTGGATCGCTGGCTCGGCCGTGCTGGCGTCGATTTCAGCGTGGCATTGGCAAATTTGCGCCAAAACGGTTCGATCAAACTGTTTTCAACGGCGCTGCGGGGCGAACATGGTGCAGCGACGGAAGTAGAAGTATCCGCGGTCTCGCTGGCCGACGGCGACCACTCGGGTTTTGGCTTTGCCATCCGAAACGTGGAAAAGCGCCTTTCGGCTTCGTCGCCTTCGGCGCGAGAGTTGCCGCGTTCAGTCGCGCAGCTCACAGAGCTGATCGGCCGGGTTCCGCTGCGCGATCTCGTGCGCGAAGCCACCGATGTAATCGAGAAACTGTCGATCGAGGCCGCGCTGGAACTGACCGGCGATAACCGGGCGTCGGCCGCGGAAATGCTCGGTCTTAGCCGGCAGAGCCTTTACGTCAAGCTCCGCCGGTTCGGGCTCGCCGAACATGCCACCGATGAGGAGGGCGAAAATGAATAGCGCTGTAGCCCAACGCCCGTCGCCGCTGGTTGTCCTCGAGCTGCTGAAGCCGATCACCTGGTTTCCACCGATGTGGGCATTGGGTTGTGGCATCGTCTCGTCCGGCATCTCTCCGGGGCAGCGTTGGCCGCTGATAGCGGCCGGCGTGCTACTGGCGGGACCGATGGTGTGCGGCACCAGCCAGGCCGTGAACGACTGGTACGATCGGCATGTCGATGCCATCAACGAACCCCACCGACCGATCCCCTCGGGGCGCATTCCGGGGCGTTGGGGCCTCTATATCGCGGTAATCTGGACCGCGTTGTCGCTGCTGCTTGCGACCGTACTTGGCACATGGGGTTTCATCGCCGCCATCGTCGGCCTCGTACTGGCGTGGGCTTACAGCGCGCCGCCAATCCGCCTTAAGCAGAACGGCTGGTGGGGCAATGCCGCATGTGGCTTGTGTTATGAAGGTTTGCCTTGGTTCACAGGTGCCGCGGTGATGAGCGCCTCGATGCCGGACTGGCGCATTGTCGCGATCGCGCTGCTTTACAGCGCCGGTGCCCACGGCATCATGACGCTGAACGACTTCAAGTCGGTCGAAGGCGACAAGCGTATGGGGATCGACTCGCTCCCGGTACTGCTGGGGGTCGGCAATGCCGCACGATTTGCCTGTTTGGTGATGGCGGTGCCGCAGGTTGCCGTCGTCGGGCTGCTCCTGACATGGCAGCTGCCATTCTATGCGGCGACGGTCGGGGCCTTGTTGATTGGCCAATTTTTCCTTATGGCACATTTTCTGAAGAGTCCGCGCGAGCGCGCCCCCTGGTACAATGGAACCGGGATTAGTTGCTACGTTGTCGGCATGCTCATCAGCGCGTTTGCGCTCGCCTCGATCAGGGTTGGTTGACCATGAACAATCCTGTCCTCTCCTGGCTTGGCATCATCCGGCTCGGCCTCGTTCAAACCGGCCTCGGCGCGATCGTCGTCCTTACCACCTCGACACTGAACCGGGTGATGGTGGTCGAACTCGCCATGCCTGCGATCCTGCCGGGCGCGCTGGTCGCCATTCACTACGCGCTTCAGGTGTTCCGGCCGGCGTGGGGACATGGTTCGGATCTTGGCGCGCGACGGACGCCGTGGATTATCGGCGGCATGGCCGTTCTGGCGACCGGCGGTCTGATGGCGTCGGTGGCGACGGCGTGGATGGGAACGCATCCGTTGTTCGGGATCGCGTTAGCTGTCGCTGCCTTCTGCCTGATCGGGGTCGGAGTGGGTGCCGCCGGCACTTCGTTGCTGGTACTGCTCGCCAAGCGCACCGATGACAACCGTCGCGCGGCGGCAGCGACCATCGTCTGGGTGATGATGATCGCTGGCTTTATCGTGACCACCGGCGTGGCAGGTCACCTGCTCGATCCGTTCTCGCCGTCACGGTTGATCGCCGTCTCGGCATCCGTGTCTGCGGCTGCAATGGTCCTCACGCTCGTCGGCGTGTGGGGCGTCGAAGGAGCCGTGGTAGCTGGTGTTCGGTCTCGCTTGACGGAAGTTTCGCGCCAGTCCTCTTTCCGGGACGCATTCCTTGAAGTCTGGACCGAACCGAAGTCGCGGCGGTTTGCGATCTTTGTCTTCGTCTCGATGCTGGCGTACAGCGCGCAGGATCTCATCCTCGAGCCGTTTGCCGGTGCGGTTTTCGGTTTCACGCCCGGCGCTACGACAAAACTGTCCGGCGTTCAGCACGGAGGAACGCTGATCGGCATGGCACTGGTGCCATTGATCGGTGCGGTCTATCCACGGTCACGCGGAAATCTGCAGATATGGACTATCGGCGGTTGCCTTGCCTCAGCCGTCGCCTTGCTATGTCTCGCAGCGGCGGCCTTCCTCGGGCCATCATGGCCGTTGCGTGAGACCGTCTTCATGCTCGGCGTTTGCAACGGCGCCTACGCGGTGGCAGCGATCGGCTCCATGATGGCGCTGGTGGGAGCGGGTGGCGAGAAGCGAGAAGGCGTGCGCATGGGCCTTTGGGGAGCGGCACAGGCGTTTGCGTTCGGGATCGGCGGCTTCCTTGGAACGCTCGCCAGCGACATCGCGCGCTATCTGCTGACGTCACCGGCGCTCTCCTATAGCGTTGTCTTTGCATCTGAGGCCGGGCTGTTCGTCATTTCAGCATGCATGGCGGTCTGGGTTCACCGCGCTCCGGCCAGGAGCGTGATGCGACACGAAACCGCAAGCG
>JBOHIT010000575.1:0-7621 GCA_050726155.1 Bradyrhizobium sp. | reverse complement strand
TAGGCCGACGAGAACGGCCGCGGCGCATGCGCCGAGATCGAGCCGTTGTTGATGATGCGGCCGCCGCGCGGGGTCTGGTCCTTCATGATGCGGAAGGCGTGCTGGGTGCACAGGAAGGGACCGGTCAGGTTGGTGTTCACCACGCCCTGCCACTGCTCGAGCGTGAGGTCTTCGAAATTCACCGGCGGCGCGCCCATGCCGGCATTGTTGAAGAGCACGTCGAGCCGGCCGTAGGTTTCCATCACCTTGGCGAACAGGGCGGCGATCGAGCCGGGATTGGTCATGTCGGCGGAGACGCACAGGCTCTTGCCGATGTTGTCGCCGAGCTTTTTGGTCTCTTCCAGCATCTCCATGCGGCGCCCGGCGAGCACCACGGTGAAGCCGGCATTCATCAGCGCCAGGGATGCTGCGCGTCCGACGCCGGTGCCCGCACCGGTGACGACCGCAATCTTGTTTGCTGCTTCGGCCATTGTTTCCTCGCCTTTACTTTTTTGTTTCTGTTTCTGACTTGTAGGGTGGTCTCGGGATATTCTGGTGCGCCGCGCGCAGCGCCGCCGACCAGCGCGAGCGCAAATCGTGGAAGTACGGCTCGCCGGCCTCGATGCGGTGGTTGAGGTCGGCCTCGCAGGCGTCGGAGCGCACCACCAGCACGTCGATCGGAAGGCCGACGCCGAGATTGGAGCGCATCGTCGAATCCATCGAGATCAGGCTGGTCTTCAGCGCCTCGTACAATTCGACGTCGTAATGCATCGCGCGGTCGAGCACCGGCTTGCCGTATTTATGTTCGCCGATTTGCAAGTACGGTGTATCCGTCGTGCATTCGATGAAATTGCCGGCGGTGTAGACCATGAACAGCCGCATCCGCGAGCCCTTGATCTGGCCGCCGAACAGGAACGAGACGTCAAAGGAGACGTCTTCCGACCGCAGCGCGTCGCCTTCGTTGGCGTGGACGCTGCGGATGGCGCGGCCGATGCGCTGGGCGGCCTGGAACATGGTTGGCGCATTCATCAGAGTTTCGACTTCGCCGCTGTGCGGGTCTTCGATGCCCTCGGTCAGCGTCGAGAGCACCGACTGGCTGATCGCCAGATTGCCGGCGCTGGCGATCGCCATGATGCGCTCGCCCGGCTTCGAGAAAATGTGCAGTTTGCGGAAGGTCGAGACGTTATCGAGGCCGGCATTGGTGCGGGTATCCGCGATCATGACCAGACCGTCCCGTACCAGCACTCCGCAACAATAGGTCATTCCACGTCCCCAAACCGACCGAATTACCGGCGGGCAACTAGTAGCGAATTTCAGGAGGGCATCCAACCCCAATTACCCCGGGCGAGGCATGCGCCAGGTGGGTAAAAAGACGCATTGAATCCGCTTGGGAAGGCTAGATCCGGGCGAGGATGATATGGGCCTGAATTTTGGCGGATATCTCGCCGCTGCCGTGCCTGGCGGCGATCAGAGCGGCCGCATGGTCGGTCGCGGCCTCGAGCCGGTCCGGACCGCGCGCTTCGATCTCGTTGCGCAGCGGTGTGCCCTGGCAATAGGCCAGCGCCACATGGCGGGCGGAAGGGGCGCGGCTCTGCGCCTTCACTGTCTCGATCGTCGCATACTTAAAGCCCGCTTTCGCCAGATCGCTGCGGATCAGCGCGAGGTCGTGATAGCCGTGGGGCGTGCGCGCCATGAAGCGGGGTGGGTCGTTCGGAAAGAACGTCGCCAGCGCATCGGTAACGTCGTTGGCGAATACATTCTCCTCGATGCGGTCCCACGCGTTGAACAGGAAGCATCCGCCCGGCTTGAGAACCCGCCGGGCTTCGCGGTAGCCGGATGGGCGATCAGGCAAGAACATCACGCCGAACTGGCAGCACACCAGATCGAATGTGGCCTCCTCGAACGGCAATGCCTGGGCATCGGCCTGTTGCCAGCGGATGCGGCTGTCGGCGCCTTGTCTTGATTTCGCATAATCCAGCATCGGCTGATTGAGGTCGGTGACGACGAAGCTCGCGTCAGGAGCCAGGACCGGCGTCAGCGCGCGCGTGACCACGCCGCTGCCGGCCGCGGTTTCCAGCACGGACTTCGGCGCCAGTGCGGCGACGCGTTGTGCGATGTCCCGCGCGTAGGTCTCGAAGATCAGGGGAACCATGTTGCGGTCATAGTTTTCCGGGATCGAGCCTGCGAACAGCTTGTCGGTTTCCGACATCGTGCGTCTCCTGCGTTGCGTTCGTCGCGTGCGAGTCCTATAGATTTTAGTAGTTCGAAAGAAAAAGAATACATTCTGGGAGGCGGAATTGCGCGCCAATTCGTCCGGCAGGTCAAGATTCGCGTCGCTAACGCTCTTCTGCATCGCGCTGTGTGCCGCAGGACCAGCGGCGGCGCAGAAGAAGGGCGGCACCCTTCGGCTCTATCACAACGACAATCCGCCCTCGACGTCGTTGCTGGAGGAAGCAACGATCGCCTCGGTGATGCCGTTTGCGGCCGTGTTCAACAATCTCGTGGTGTTCGATCCCGCCAAATCGCACGAGAGCATGGAGACCGTGATCCCGGATCTGGCCGAAAGCTGGTCGTGGGACGTGACCAACACCAGGCTGACCTTCAAGCTGCGGCAGGGCGTGAAATGGCATGACGGCCAGCCCTTCACGGCAAAGGACGTGCAATGCACCTGGCGGATGCTGATCGGCAAGACCGAGACGCAGGATTTCAGGCGCAACCCGCGCAAGGTCTGGTACACCAAACTGCAGGACGTCAGCATCAACGGCGATCATGAGGCGACGTTCGAACTGAGCGAGCCGCAGCCGAGCCTGCCGGTATTGCTGGCGAGCGCATTCTCGGCCGTCTATCCCTGCCATGTGCCGCAGTCGGTGATGCGAACCAAGCCGGTCGGCACGGGGCCGTTCAAATTCGTCGAATTCAAGCGCGGCGAGTCCATGCACCTCGTGCGCAATCCGGATTACTTCAAGAAAGACCGCCCCTATCTCGACGAGATCACGGTGCGCACGATCGACAACCGCGCCACGCGGATGCTGGCGTTCTCGACCGGCGAGTACGACATCACCTTTCCCTCCGATGTCAGCGTTCCCCTGCTGAAGGACATCAAGGCGCGTGCACCGAATGCGATTTGCGAGATGACCGGCACCGGCACGCAGATCAACCTGATGGTCAATCGCGTCAACCCGCCGTTCGACAATGCCGACATTCGCAAAGCCATGTCGCTGGCGCTCGATCGCAAGGCCTTCAACACCATCCTGATGGAAGGCACCGCGCGGCCGGGCGGCGCGATGCTGGCCAAGCCCGAGGGCGAGTGGGGCATGCCGCCGGACATGGTGTCGTCGCTGATGGGCTACGGGCCCGATACCGCCAAGAACGTCGCCGAAGCGCAGGCGATCATGCAGAAGCTCGGCTACAGCGACGCCAAGCCGCTACCGATCAAGATCCAGACCCGAAACCTGCCGACCTACCGCGACCCCGCGGTGATCCTGGCCGACCAACTCAAGAAGATCTACATAACAGGCGAACTGGATATCCTCGACACCCCGCGATGGTATGCACGGCTGGCGAAGAAGGAATTTACGATCGGACTGAACGTTACCGGCGTCAGCGTCGACGATCCCGACGGTAACATCGTCGAGAATTATTCCTGCAAGTCGGAGCGCAACTACACCCAGTACTGCAATGCCGAGGTCGACAAATTGCTGGCGGCGCAATCGCGCGAGCTCGACAAGGACCAGCGCAAGAAGATGGTCTGGGATATCGAGCGCATCCTGGTCGACGACGCCGCCCGCCCGATCATCCTGCACTCATCCGCCGGCAATTGCTGGCAGCCGCACGTGAAGAATTACAAGCCGCACGACAACAGCCAGTACAATTTTTCGCGGTTCGAGGATGTGTGGCTGGATAAGTGATGGCCGCAAGGCCGTCATTCCCCCATGCGCAATTGCGCATCTGAGGTCTGGTGCTTACGCACCATCCCGGAATGACGATGCCTACGACTGGCTCTGCCACTGCCCCGATCGCCCGCCGGCCTGATCGACCTTGACCGCGACCGCCAGCGTTTCGTTGCCGCCGCCGTAGCGGGTGCCGCGGACGGGGGCGGCGCCGAGATAGTCCAGCCCGATCGCAATGCGGGCATGGGCGTCGGTGGTGCAGATGCCGTTGGCCGGATCGAAACCAACCCAGCCCAGGTCAGGCACGAAGGCTTCGGCCCAGGCATGGCCTGCCTGCTGGTTCACCGTGCCGTCCGAGCGCAGGAAATGTCCGGAGACGAACCGCGCCGGCACGCCGCCGCTTCGTGCGCAGGCGATGAAGATATGCGCATAGTCCTGGCACACGCCGCGCTTGCCGGCGAAGGCCTCGGCGGCCGAGGTGCCGCTGTTGGTCGGGTCCTCGTCGAACGTCATGTGCTCGTTGATCTGCACCATCAGCGCATGCAGGAAGCCGAGTATGTCGTCACCCGATTCAGAACGCAGCTCGCGAGCAAAATTCGCCATCGCCGGATTGACTTCGGTGAGCGCGGTCGAGCGCAGGAACAGGCTTGGCGGAAACCGCTCGTCGGTGCCGCGCAGCACGCCGCCGGTGTCGTGGGTCTCGATCAGGCCCTCGACATTGATGGTGAGTTCGGTAAGCGGCCCGAACGTCAGCACATGCGTGACGTTGCCGAACGCATCCTGGTGCATGTCGAGGCGGGAATCGGTGGAGACGTCGATCTGCCATTCGGCGACGTATTGCCCGTCATGGCTGCCGGGCGTCATCCGCAGGATCTGGATCACCCCGGAGGCCGGGGGCTCGTAGCGATAGCTGGTGGTATGGGCAATTCGCAGGCGCATGGGCGGAACCGGTTTCGGATCGTCATGCCCGGCCTCGTGCCGGGCATCCACGTCCTTCTTGTCGGATCGACATAGCAAGCCGTGGATGGCCGGGCAACGGCGAGCGGAAGCGACGCCGCCTTTCGGACGGCTATGCCCGGCCATGACGACGTTAAATCAAATACTGCTTTGTGATGATCTCACCCAGCCGCGCGTTATCCGCAATGAATTCCTGGATGAACTCGTGGACGCCATGCTGGAAGATATCGTCCATATGGCTGTGTTCAAGCCGGTTGCGGACGCCGCGGGCGTGGCGCTGGGAGGCGCCCTGGCGGCCATAGGCGACCCCGATCTGGTCGAGGTTCCGCACCAGATTGCTGTAGCAGCTCGCCAGCGAGCGCGGCAGCGTGTCGTTCAGGATGAGCAAATCCGCGATCAGCCAGGGTTTTAGCGTCTCGCGGTAGACCCAGTGATAGGCCGTCAGCGCCGATACCGAGCGCAGGATCGAGGTCCACTGGTAGTAATCCAGCGGACCGCCGACATGCTCTTCCTCGGGCAGCAGCACGTGATATTTCACGTCGAGAATGCGGGCGGTGTTGTCGGCGCGCTCCAGATGCAGTCCGAGCCGCGAGAACCAGTAGGCGTCGTTGCGCAGCATGGTACGGTAGGCCGAGCCGTCGAAGCGCAGCGAAGTCTCCTGCACGAAGCGCAGGAATTTTGCCAGTTCCTCGCGGGTGGAGGTGCCTTTGCCCCACACTTCCTGCAGCTCGATCCAGGCCGAGTTGATGGTGTCCCACATCTCGCTCGTCAGCGCGGTTCGCACAGAGCGCGAATTGAGCCGCGCCGCCTCGATGCAGTTCTTGATCGAGGATGGGTTGGAGGCTGAGAACGCCAGATACTCGACGACGTTCTGCTCGTTGGCTTCCTGGTAGGCCTCATAGAAGCTGGCGCTCACGCCGGCGGTCAGAAGCGCGGAATCCCACTCATTGGTCTTGCCGATATAGGCGGCGGGAAGTGCCGTCACGCGCAAGGTCGCGTCGATGGTGCGCGCGAGGTACTCCGCCCGCTCGACATAGCGGGCCAGCCAGTACAGGTTTTCGGCGGTACGCGACAGCATTTCTATTCGTCCAGAATCCAGGTGTCTTTGGTGCCGCCACCCTGGCTTGAATTGACCACCAGCGAGCCTTCCTTCAGGGCCACGCGGGTCAATCCGCCCGGGACGATGGTGACGTGATCGCGCCCGGTCAGCACGAACGGCCGCAAGTCGACGTGGCGCGGCGCCAGCCCCGATGCGGTGCAGGTCGGGCAGGTCGACAGCGCCAGGGTCGGCTGCGCAATAAAGCCTTCGGGCTCGCGCTTGAGCTTGTCGCGGAACGCCTCGATCGTCGCCTTGGTCGCGGCGGGCCCGATCAGCATGCCGTAGCCGCCGGAGCCGTGCACTTCCTTGACCACGAGATCCCCGAGATTATCGAGCACGTAGGCGAGGTCCTTGGGCTCGCGGCAGCGCCAGGTCGGCACGTTCTTGAGGATCGGTTCTTCCGAGAGATAGAATTTCACGATGTCCGGCATGTAGGAATAGACCGCCTTGTCGTCGGCGATGCCGGTGCCGACGGCGTTGGCCAGCGTGATGTTGCCGGCCGCATAGGCCGACATCAGGCCGGGGACGCCGAGCGCGGAATCCGGGCGGAAGGTCAGGGGATCGAGGAAGTCGTCGTCGACGCGGCGGTAGATCACATCGACGCGTTTCAGCCCCTCGGTAGTACGCATGAACACCTCATCGTTCTTGACGATGAGGTCGCGGCCCTCAACCAGCTCGATGCCGAGCTTGTCGGCCAGGAACGAGTGCTCGTAATAGGCTGAGTTGTAGACCCCGGGCGTCATCAGCGCGACGGTGGGTTCGGCCGAAGCCGAAAGCGGCGCCACCGAGCGGAGCGCCGATAGCAATTCGTCGGGGTATTTTTCCACCGGTGCGACGCGATGCCGGGCGAACAAATCCGGAAACAGCCGCATCATGATTTCGCGGTTTTCCAGCATGTAGGACACGCCGGACGGAGTGCGCGCATTGTCCTCCAGCACGATGAAATTGTCGGCGTCGACCCGGACTATGTCGATCCCGGCGATATGGACGTAGACGTCGTGGGGGACGTCCTGGCCGTTCATCTCGGGCCGGAACACCGGGTTCTGGAAGATCAGGTCGTCGGGGATGATGTTGGCGCGGAGGATGTCGCGGCCGTGATAGATGTCGCGCAGGAACATGTTGAGCGCGCGAACCCGCTGTTTCAGGCCCCTTTCGAGCAGCGTCCATTCCTTGGCCGACATGATCCGGGGGATCACGTCGAAGGGGATCAGCCGCTCCTGGGCTTCGGAATCGCCATAGACCGCGAAGGTGATGCCGATCCGGCGGAACAGCAGCTCGGCTTCCTGGCGGCGATATTCAAGGGCGTCCGGAGGCGTCTCCTTCAGCCAGCGGGAGAGTTCCTCGTAGGCTGGGCGGAGATCCCCGCCGGGGCCGTTCATTTCGTCAAACGCGACTGCCATAAATCCTGACTATCTATCGACGCCATGCGACACAGTGCATGACTTCACGGGATGGTAGCAAGGGCCGGGCCAGCGCGATATGCATGGGCTGGGGCATTTGGTATGGGGTGTTTTCCCGTGCTGCCTGAAAAACCGGCTGCCGGGTGCTTATTTCGGCAGCAAACCCCCGTGACTTCAATGCGTTGGATGCGCAGAGTCGCGGAATAGGACGGGGAAGAGGATATGAGTGAGATCGTCACAGCGGGCATTCTGGTCATTGGTGACGAGATCCTGTCCGGCCGGACCAAGGACAAGAA
>JBOHIT010000574.1:0-10365 GCA_050726155.1 Bradyrhizobium sp. | reverse complement strand
CTCCAGAACTATGGCTGGCAGCGCGGCAAGGACTGGGAGCCCGGCAGCGCGAATTTCGCCGTGATCCAGCAATGGAACAAGAGCGAGGTCTATTCCAAAACTATCGGCTATTTCGCGACGCAACTCGCGCGCGCGCCCTGAGCAGGATTCAAGGGGCCGATCGCAAAAGCTACCGGCCCCTTTTTCGCGTTTCCTACTTCGCCATACCTGCATGCATTGCCTTGCTGAGGTGCATGCCGCACGCACCCATCTTGCCGCTCAGCATGGCGTCCTGAGCCAAAGCGATCTCCTTCTGCGCGGCGATCTTGCCTTCGCCATCCGCCATCGCCTCGACCATGGTTTCGGTTTGGGTGAGATTGGGACCGCTGCAGCCGGCGCTCGGCTTGGCGGCGTTGGCTGGAACGACGGCGTAGGCAATGGCAGCCATGGCGGCCGCTGCGAGTAATTTATTGAGCATGTGATTTCCCATTTTCTGTTTTTGACAGCACCAGCGTCATTGCCGGAATCTGCGCGACGATTGTTTTCCGGTTGCAGAAAATTTTGGAATGACTTTCGCGCGAGGTGCTGAGCGCAGCGCGCAACGCGCTTATGCGAAACGTGGCATTTTGATTACGGCTGCGTAATTCATTACAGCCCCGTAACGACGCGGCGCAGCACGCACGTTGCTCGTTGAACGATTCAAACATCGCGCGTTCGTTGCCGAGAACGGAAACCGCGATGGTCGATGCCTCGGGTTCGATGCGCAGCGTGCTTGCTGCTTGTGGCCCGCAGCAGACCATCAAGGGCCAAGGTGTCGCGCGTCCCACACGCAGCGCTGCGCCGCTTCAGCGGCACACCGGAGAGCCCGGATTCAAAATCGCGAAAACAACCCCATGCAAGGATAAGGGTCTGGCCCCAGCAGTCGTCTGCCCAATCCCGTCCCGATCTCACGACAGCCCGACTGCGCGACGTGGATGTCTGCTCAACGAGGGGTGAGCCACACCCCGAACAAACATGCAAATAAAATGATTTTATATTCATTCTTATAAAGCAACCTGCATGCGAATCGCGCATGCAAAAATTCCAAAAATCCTTGTACCGAGAGATACTTCTACCCCACGTGGTCCGCTGCCTTACGTTCCGGGCGTCGGAATTGTCATTTCAAAAGCCGGTAATGGTTAAGTCGCGATTGCAGCAACCGTACGGTATTGCAGGCGTAATCCACCTCGCTTGGGCACCCGGACAGTCCGCTGAGCCGCACCGTCAGGCAGCTATGCCGAAGGGTTAATCAGACCCTACCAATGCCATGCATTTTCCGATTAGCTGCACCGCAACATCGGAACTTCTGCAGTGCAAAACATCCTCTATATTCATTTCAACGATGAGGCCTCCCTCCAAGGGCTGAATCGTAACTACAAGGAGACTACCATGTTACTCTCGCTCATCCGCATGATCCAGGCGTTCCGGGACTATCAGCGCAATGTCAGCGAACTGTCCCAGCTCAGCGATCGCGAATTGGCCGATATCGGCCTCGATCGTTCGGACATTCCGCGCGTTGCAGCCGGGACCTACAACGGCTGATCGCCCCAGCCGCCTGACGAACGGATAACGCCCGCCTTGCTGCGGGCGTTGTCGTATCTGCCTCCAGCCTCGCATTTCGCCGCGCCGCTTCCGCGCTCGAAATCGCCATTCACCGCAGGTGCTTTTAGCCGGGAAACGCGCTAACTCCTGCGCCATGACTGCAGCCAAATCTCCCACCGAATCCGTCCACGTCGTCGGCGGCGGCCTCGCCGGCTCGGAAGCCGCTTGGCAGGTCGCCAATGCCGGCATCCCCGTGGTCCTGCACGAGATGCGCCCGGTGCGGATGACCGAAGCCCATCAGACCGAAGGGCTTGCCGAACTCGTCTGCTCCAACTCGTTCCGCTCCGACGATGCCGCCAACAACGCCGTCGGCCTGTTGCACGCTGAAATGCGCCGGCTGGGCTCGCTGATCATGCGATCGGCCGACGCCAACCAGGTGCCCGCCGGCGGCGCGCTGGCGGTCGATCGCGACGGGTTTTCGGCCGCCGTCACCCGCGCGTTGCACGAGCATCCCCTGATCGAGATCGACCGGACGGAAATCGCCGGGCTGCCGCCGGCCGACTGGGGCAATGTGATCGTCGCGACTGGTCCCCTCACCTCGGCGCCGCTGGCGGATGCGATTCGCGAGCTCACCGACGAGAACGCGCTCGCGTTTTTCGACGCGATCGCGCCGATCGTGCACAAGGATTCCATCGATATGTCGGTGGCCTGGTTCCAGTCGCGCTACGACAAGGTTGGGCCCGGCGGTACCGGCGCCGACTACATCAACTGCCCGATGACCAAGGACCAGTACGACGCGTTCGTCGCGGATCTGCTGGCCGGCGAGAAGGTCGACTTCAAGGATTGGGAGACCAACACGCCGTATTTCGACGGCTGCCTGCCGGTCGAGGTGATGGCCGAGCGCGGGCACGAGACGCTGCGCCACGGGCCGATGAAGCCGGTCGGGCTGACCAACCCGCACGATCCGACGGTGAAGGCCTACGCCATCGTGCAGCTGCGCCAAGACAACAAGCTCGGCACGCTCTACAACATCGTCGGTTTCCAGACCAAGCTGAAGCATGGCGCGCAACAACGCGTGTTCCGCACCATCCCCGGGCTCCAGCAAGCCGAATTCGCCCGCCTCGGCGGGCTGCATCGCAACACCTTCCTGAACTCGCCAAAGCTGCTGGACGGCCAGTTGCGACTGCGGGCGCAGCCGCGGCTGCGTTTCGCGGGCCAGATGACCGGCTGCGAGGGCTATGTCGAATCCGCCAGCATCGGGCTGATCGCCGGGCTCTATGCCGCAGCGGATGCGCGCGCGCAGTCGTTGGCGCCGCCGCCAATAACCACGGCACTGGGATCGCTGCTCGGCCATATCACCGGCGGCCACATCGAAACCGTCGACGCCGGTCCGCGCTCGTTCCAGCCGATGAACATCAATTTCGGCCTGTTCCCGCCGCTGGCCACGCCGCCGACCAAGAAGCCCGACGGGACGCGGCTGCGCGGCAACGAAAAGACGGTCGCCAAGAAGCAGGCGATGAGCGCGCGCGCGCTGGCCGATCTCGACCACTGGATATCAGATCATCTGCGCGTAGCGGCGGCGGCGTAAGGTCATGGCTCTGCCAAGGGATGACGCCGCAATTCTGTCGGCGCGATGGACCGAAGGCGTGCTGTTGAAGCGCGACGTGTTTTCGACCGTCGAGCGTGGGCGCTTCAAGGGCGATAGCGGCGAAGTCGATGCGGTGCTGCGCCGGCTCGATCAGGTGCCGGTGTGGTCGTATCTCTTGGCGCGGCATCTATTCGCCCGCGAGCGCCGGGCGCTGGCGCTGGCGCGCGACCTCGATGTCGGCCCAAAACTGCTATGGGCCGGCCGGCAGGCGCTGGTGCGCGGCTTCATCGATGGCGTGGCGCTGCAAATGGCAAAGCCGCATGGCGACCTCGGCTATTTCCGCTCGGCCAAGCAGGCGCTGCGAAAACTGCACCGCGCCGGCATCTGCCACAACGATCTCGCCAAGGAGCAGAACTGGCTCCGCGGCAGCGACGGCCAAGCCTATCTCACCGATTTCCAGCTCGCCGCCTGTTTCAAGACCCGCAGCCGGCTGTTCCGGATCGCGGCCTACGAGGACTTGCGGCATCTCTTGAAACACAAGCGCAGCTACGCAGCCTCGGCATTGACGCCGATGGAGCGCAAGATCCTGGCGCGCAAATCCGTCGTTGCCAGTGTCTGGCTGATGACCGGCAAGAAGGTCTATCAGGCCATCACGCGCGGCCTGTTCAACTTCACCGATCGCGAAGGCGGCGGCCGGCGCCTGGTCAACGACGCGCCCGTCCTGATCGAGATGATCCGCAAAAACCCCGACGTGCGCGACACTGCGATCGTCGCCTTCGCCGACCGCCGCACCGGCGTCGGGCTCTATGCGTTCGTCGAGGCCGATCAAGTCGCGCTGGAAAAGCAGCTGCGCAGCGAGCTTTCGGCGGCCAAGGGCATCAAGCCGCCGGAGCATATCCAGGTCGTGCACGCGCTGCCACGCGACAGCGCGGGCCAGCCGCGCACCGAAATCCTGCAACTCGTCGCGATGAACCAGCTCGACCTGATCGAGCCGATGATCAAGAACGACACCGACCGTGCGTTCCTCAGGGACATTCTGGAGAGCCGGAAGAACCTGCGCGACCGGTTCAATTTTGAAGCCGCAGATATGGATTCGCCGAGGCCGCATCCAACCGGTGTCATCACCCGCGAAGGCGGGTGATCCGTATTCCGGAGACATCAGCGATTGATTCGAGAGGCCGCGGCGTACTGTGTCGCCCGGGGGCGATGACACCGTTTGCGGTGGTGGCCGGCGGAGAAGTGCCGTTACGGGTTGCGAACTTTTTGAACCACCGGCACCTGCATGCCCATTATGATCGAGACTTGGTTGATTTGGACCAGCAGCTCTATCAGAGTAAATCCGCCACAAACTAGATCGAGTTCGTGATCGTCAAGAGTGCTGCACTTGTCATTGCCTGTCTTCGAAATCATGGTGGTCTCCTTTGGGCGGGGCCGGCTCGATTGCCCATTCACCAACAAGGACAGAATGCCTGCGAGCGCACCGAAACGCTGTTCCCTAGGTAACAGCGCACGGGAGCGCAGCGACGAAGCAATCCATCTTTCCGCAGCCACGTGGATTGCTTCGCTTCGCTCGCAATGACGTTCCGGGCGCCTACCCGCCGAACTCCGGCGATCGCGACGCGCGCCACAGTGTCCAGAGCGTCCGCAGCCGCGACGGTGTCCGCGGTGCGAACGGATCGGAATCGGCCCGCGATAACAGCTTCAGATCGCGACGGACCAGCGCCAGCGGCAAGAACACCGACCTGACCTCCGGCGGCACGCCGGCGAGGAGTTCGAAGGCGGTCTTGAGATGGCCCCGCGCCTCGCCGATCAGTTGATCGATCGCGGTGCGCGCCTGCGGCGTCTGCTTGCCGGAAAATACTTCCTCCGCCCCGCTGCCGTGTTGCTGCAGCAATTGCAACGGCACGAACAGCTGACGGCGCGCGGCATCCCAAGGCAACGCCGCGACCACCTGGACCAGGCCCTGGGCCAGGCCGGCGTGACGCGCGAGGTGATCGATCGTCTCCGACGGCTGCGCCACCACGCGGGCGGCCAGCGAAAACAACGCCGACGAGGTGTCGTTGATGTAGCCCTCGAGCGCGGCCATCGACGGCATCGGATCGTTGTAGAGATCGAACTGGTGCTCATCGATGAGTCGAGACAGCGGATCGACCGGCAGGCGGTGATCGCGGATCGCCAGCAGCAACTCGGCGGCCACGGGATTGCCCTCGATGCCGCCATGGCCGGCGCCTGCCAGCATGTCGGTCCACCATTGCAACCGCATTTCGCCGGGCAGCGGCTGGCTGACTTGCTCGCGCACCCGCGAAATCTCGGTGTTGAAGGCATAGATCGCCAGGAGCGCGCGGCGCTGGGGGCCCGGCATGAACAGCGTCGATGCGTAGCGGACGAAATCGTGGGAGCGCACCAGATCGGCGCAGAAGCCGGGAGCGTTGGCGTCGGCGTCGGCCGCGCTCATGGCACCGCGATCAGCGCCGCCGCGACGCGCCGGCGCTCACCCATCATGATGTTGTAGGTCCGGATCGCAGGCCCGGTCTGCATCGGGTCCAGCACCACCCGCACCGCGCGCAGCGCCTCGCGCAGGTGTTTTGGGGGGATCCAGACGTCGGTGCCGGTGCCGACGACCAGGGTATCGATCGAATTCGCGGCTTTGAAGACACGTGCCAGCGAGTACTCATCGATCTGATCGGGCTTGGTGACATCCCAGGCCCAGATCCCGTCCGGCAGAAACAGCAGCGAGCCGCGATGCGACATATCGGCGAAGGCAAAACCGCCCTTGCCGTAGGCCTCGATCGGCGCCGACCTCGGAAAATGCGGTATGTCCGAGGATGCAGCCATGATTACTTCTTTGCAGGCTTCTCCGGCGCGTCGCGGTGCTCACCGACGCCGAGATAGATCAGGATCGGCGCCGCGATGAAGATCGAGGTGTAGGTGCCGACCAGCACCACGCCGAACATCATGACCGCCGTGAAGCTGTGGATCGCATGGCCGCCGAACAGCAGCAGCGCCAGCAAGGCCAGCGTCACCGTGACGTGGGTGATGATCGAGCGCGACAGCGTCGAATTGATGGATTCGTTGAGCAGCTGCGGCATCGGCATTTTCTTGTAACGCCGCAGCATTTCCCTGATGCGATCGTAGATCACGACGGTGTCGTTCAGGGAGTAACCGAGAATGGTCAACAGCGCCGCGATGCTGGTGAGGTCGAAATCCACTTGTGAGATAGACATGAAGCCGATCGTCAGCACGATGTCGTGGACGTTGGCGATCATGGCGCCGAGCGCGAACTGCCATTCGAAGCGGAACCAGAGATAGAGCAGGATCGAAAAGATCGCGAGCATCAGGCCAACCAGGCCGTAGGCGAGCAACTCGCCCGAAACGCGCGGCCCCACCACTTCGACGCGGCGGTATTCGACGGCTTCGCCAAGCGCGCTGCGCACCTTTTGCACCGCCACCTGCTGTGCGGCATCGCCGCCGGGCTGTTCGGCGACCCTGATCAGCACGTCGGCCGCGCCGCCGAATTGCTGCAACTGGACGTCGCCGAGCCCGAGCCCACTCAGCGTTGCCCGCATCGAGGCGAGGTCCGCCGTGCCCGATTTCGCCTGGACCTCCAGCAGCGTGCCGCCCTTGAAGTCGATGCCGAAATTCAGCCCGTGGGTGAAGAACAGGATGATCGCGACGATCGAGAGCGCTGCCGAGATCGGAAAGCTGATGCGGCGAAAGCGCGTGAAATCGAAATGCGTATCGTCGGGAACGATGCGCAGCGGCGGCAGCAGATCGAGCACGGCGACCACGGTCAGCACGGCAATCAGAATGCCCAGCCCGATGAGAACGTATTGTGTCAAAGCCGGCTCCGCATTCTCCGCGCGAACATGATCCAGCCGTGCCGGGTCATATCCTTCGCTCTATTTTTATCTGGACGCATGATCTGCTCCGAAAACCGGTGTCCACTTTTCGGGATCACGGCTCAAATCGGCACCGTCTTCGGCCGCTTCCAGCGTACCCAGCCGGCGACGATCAGGCTGGTCAGGGTAAAGGCGGTGAACACCGTGGTGATGATGCCGATGCCGAGTGTCACGGCAAAACCGCGGACCGGCCCGGTGCCGATATAGAACAGCACCGCGGCGGCGATGAAGGTCGTGATGTTGGAGTCGAGAATCGTCGACAGCGCGCGCCTGAAGCCGGCGTCGATTGCCGAAATCGCGGTGCGGCCGCCGCGTAATTCCTCGCGGATGCGCTCATAGATCAGCACGTTGGAGTCGACAGCAATACCGACGGTGAGCACGATGCCGGCGATACCCGGCAGCGTCAGCGTGGCGTTCAGCAGCGACAATATGCCGAAGATCATGGCAACGTTGATCGCGACCGCGATGTTGGCGAATACGCCGAATAGCCGGTAAGTCACCAGCATGAACACGATGACCAGGATCGAGCCGACGTAAGCGGCGAGCTCGCCCTTCTCGATCGAATCCTGGCCGAGGCCGGGACCGACGGTGCGTTGCTCAATGACGGTCAACGGCGCCGGCAGCGCGCCGGCGCGCAGCAGGATCGCGAGGTCGTTGGCGGCCTGCACGGTGAAGCTGCCCGAAATCTGACCCGAGCCGGCGGTAATGGGCTCCCGGATTACGGGCGCGGAAATAACCTTGCCGTCGAGTACGATCGCAAAGGGCTGGCCGACATTCTCCGTCGTCGCCTGCGCGAATTTCCGCGAGCCGGAAGTATTGAAACGAAAGCTGACGATCGGCTCGTTGCTGCGCTGGTCAAATCCCGGCTGCGCGTCGGTCAGGTCCCCACCTGACACCAGGACTTGCTTTTTGATGACATACGCCGACCTCCCCGGCTCCGTACTTGGCAGCAGTTCCGAATCCGGGGGTATAGCGCCCGCTGTAGCCTGGTCTGGCGGGACCGTACTGTCGACCATCCGGAAATCCATTTTCGCGGTCTTTCCGACGATATCGATCAGGCGCTGCGGATTCTGTTCGCCTGGCGCTTGCACCAGAATGCGATCAATACCCTGACGCTGGATCAGCGGCTCGACGGTGCCCAGTTCATTGACGCGCTTCTCGATGATCGTAATCGATTGTTCGATCGCCTGCCGGATACGGTCGGTGAGCGCCGCCTGCGGAACCGTCAGTCGGATTAGTCCACCGCCGGCGTCAGCGACTTCGAGGCTGCGCTGCCCACTGGAACCGAGCAAACCGCCGAGTGGCTGCGAAAGCTCGCGCAATTTGGTCAGGGCTGCCGGCGCATCGGTGCCGTTGGTGATCCGCACCTCGACATTATCGTTGCGTACAGCAAGTCCGGTATAAGGAATCTTGGCATCGCGCAGCGTGCGCCGGACATCGTCGCGCACCTGCTCGAGCTTGTCCTTTTTGACCGCATTCGAATCCACCTCGAACAAGAGGTGCGAACCGCCCTGCAAATCGAGGCCGAGCACGATGTGGCGCTGCGCCCATTTCGGCCAGGTCTTCACCTGGGCCTCGGGGAAGAAATTCGGAACGGCGAACAGACACACCACCAGCGTGGTGAGAATGATCCCCATCGCCTTCCACCGCGTGAAATACAACATCGAGTAGACCCGTCAGATCAGGAGAATGCGGCGCGGAAAAATCAGCTCGCGGACGTCTCGTCCTTGGCGGGCTCGCTCTTTTCCTTGGCCGGCTCACCCTTGGCGCGAACGCCTGAAATCATCTGCCGCATCTGGCGCACACGGACGCCATCGGAAATCTCGAACTCGATCTGGTCGTCATCGACCACCTTGGTCACCTTGCCGACCAGGCCGCCGGAGGTCACCACGGTATCGCCGCGGCGGATGTTCTTCACCAGGTCGGCGTGGTCCTTCACCTTCTTCTGCTGCGGGCGCAGAATCAGGAAGTACATGATGACGAAGATCAGCGCGAACGGCAGCAGCGACATCAACATGCTGTTGGCATCGCCGCCGGCTGCAGCCTGGGCGTACGCAGGGGTAATCAGCATTCGAACAATCCTCGTGAAACGGGAAACGACCGGCAACGCAAGCGTCTGGCCGGTCCGGGCAAATTCGCGCGGACTATAGCGGCGGCCGCCCCAATTGCAACGCTGCCAGCCCCCTCATTTAGGGCGCTTGCGGGAGCTGCCAAGGCCCGTTAAGGCTGCGCGGTCAGGAACAACGAAAATGTCGAAAAAACCCAAGAAAACAACGGCTCGGGCCGCCTCCAAAGCAGCGCCGCGCAAGCCCGGAAAAGCCGCGACAAAACGTCCGGCAGCCGCCTCCAAAGACGCCACCGCCGCGCGCATCGCGGACGCGCTGGAGGCCATCGCCAGCCACCTTTCAGCGGCCTCCCCGGCCGCTTCGACCCCTGAGTCGTTCGGGGCTGCCGACGCCTTCGTCTGGCACCCGGACGGGCGGCTGGCCCCGGTACCACGCGTCAGCCGGGTCGACCTTGGCCTGCTCAGGGGTATCGACCGGATGCGCGACATCCTGATCGAGAACACCGAGCGCTTCGCCGACGGCCTGCCCGCCAACAACGCGCTCTTGTGGGGCGCGCGCGGCATGGGCAAGTCCTCGCTGGTCAAGGCTGTGCATGCCGACATCAACCTCAAGCGCAAGCCGGCCGACAAACTGAAGCTGATCGAGATCCATCGTGAGGACATCGAGAGCCTGCCCGGCCTGATGGACCGGCTGCGCAGCTCGAGCTTTCGTTTCATCGTGTTCTGCGACGACCTCTCCTTCGACGGCAACGACGCCTCGTACAAATCGCTGAAGGCGGTGCTGGAAGGCGGCATCGAGGGACGCCCCGACAATGTGATCCTCTACGCCACCTCGAACCGCCGCCATCTCTTGGCGCGCGAGATGATCGAGAACGAGCGGTCGACCGCGATCAATCCCGGCGAAGCGGTCGAGGAAAAGGTCTCGCTGTCGGATCGTTTTGGTCTCTGGCTCGGCTTCCACCGCTGCAGCCAGGACGAATACCTGGCGATGGTCCGGGGCTATTGCGGCCATTTCGGCATCAAACTTGCCGACGAGGAACTGGAGCGCGAGGCGCTGGAGTGGTCGACGACGCGCGGCTCACGCTCCGGCCGCGTCGCCTGGCAGTTCACACAGGAACTGGCGGGGCGGTTGGGTGTCAGGCTGGCGGGGAAGTAGTTCGCTAAGCGCCTGCACGAGACTGTCGTCCTCCGCGAAAACGGGGGACCCAGTACGCCGCGGCCTCGCGGCTCAATTGCATGTCTCTGGAATACTG
>JBOHIT010000573.1:0-4786 GCA_050726155.1 Bradyrhizobium sp. | reverse complement strand
CGATTCAGGTTTCGGTCTGCTCAGTGGAGAAGTTGCGTTCCTCGCCACCACGTTGGCGGCCATCGACATCACCCTCGCAGCCATATTCTGGAGTTGGGGCGGGGATGACGACATCATTGCGCGGCTGGTGAAGAAGACCCTGTTCGTTGGTGTGTTCGCTTACCTAATTGGCAACTGGAATAGTCTCGCCCGCATCATCTTCGAGAGCTTTTCCGGCCTCGGGCTCAAGGCGTCCGGTTCGAGCCTATCGGCTGCCGATTTCCTTAAGCCTGGTCGTGTGGCGCAAGTTGGAATCGATGCCGGACGCCCGATCCTGGACTCGATCTCCGGGCTGATGGGCTACATCAGCTTTTTCGAGAACTTCGTGCAGATTGTCGTGCTGCTGTTCGCCTGGATCGTGGTGCTGCTGGCGTTCTTCATCCTGGCGATCCAGCTCTTCGTCACGCTTATTGAGTTCAAGCTGACAACACTTGCGGGTTTCGTTCTGATCCCCTTCGGTTTGTTCGGCAAGACGGCGTTTGCCGCCGAACGCGTGCTCGGCAACGTCATCTCGTCGGGCGTCAAGGTACTTGTACTGGCCGTGATCGTCGGCATCGGTTCGACCTTATTCTCGCAATTTACCTCGGGCGTCGCCGGCAATCAGCCGACCATCGAAGATGCCATGGCGATGGTACTGGCGGCACTGTCTTTGTTGGGGCTCGGCATCTTCGGTCCCGGCATCGCCAATGGCATTGTTTCCGGTGGTCCGCAGCTCGGTGCGGGTGCGGCTATTGGAACCGGCCTCGCGGCTGGCGGAGTCGTCGCTGCAGGCGGAGCCGGTGCGACCATGGCTGCGGGCGCCGCAGGCGGAGCACTCGCAGGTGCGGCCCGCGGTGGCGCATCAGTTGCCGCCGGAGCGTCCGCTGCCTATCGCGCGGGCGGTATTGCGGGCCTCGCGCAGTCCGGAGCCTCAAGTATCGCCGGTTCGCTTCGTCGTACGGCTGGCGCGGCGGCATCCAATGCCGCGGACGTAGGTCAGAGCGCAGCGTCAACCAATTCGTCATCCGCTGGCGGGCCACCCGCGTGGGCGGCGCGCATGAAGCGCTCGCAGACCGTGAGTCACGGCGCCTCCGCGGCAACCCATGCTGTTCGCTCGGCCGATCATGGTGGCGGTGGGGCTTCTGTAGATCTCTCCGAAGGTGAACGCTGATGTTTAAAAGGTCTTCCGTGCGCTACGGTCGCACGCCGCAACCCGAAACTCCCTATCAGAAGGCAGCGCAAGTTTGGGACGAGCGCATCGGTTCGGCCAGGGTTCAGGCGAGTAATTGGCGGCTGATGGCTTTTGGCTGTCTGCTGTTGTCCGGTGGTCTCGCTTCTGGCCTTGTTTGGCAATCGGTGCGCGGCACCGTGACACCGTGGGTGGTGCAGGTTGACCACGTCGGTCAGGCTCAGGCCGTGTCACCCGCTGATAGCAGCTATCAGCCGACCGATCCGCAGATTGCATTCCACCTCGCGCGCTTCATAGAGGACGTGCGTGGACTGCCGACAGACGGCATCGTGCTGCGCCAAGGTTGGCTGCGTGCTTATGATTTCACCACCGATCGCGGCGCAGCGGCGCTCAATGACTATGCGCGCACCAACGATCCCTTCGCCAATCTCGGTAAGCGTCAGATCTCGATCGAGGTCTCCAGCGTCATCCGGGCTTCGCCGACGTCGTTCCGTATCGCCTGGATCCAGCGGGCCTACGAGAACGGCAGCCTGAGCGCAACCGAGCGCTGGACCGCAATCCTCACCGTCGTGATCGATATGCCGCGCGATGCCGATCGTCTGCGAAAGAATCCGCTTGGAGTTTACGTCAACGCCGTCAACTGGTCGAAGGAACTGGGGCAATGAGATCATCTTATGTTGGCAAAGCCGTACTACCGGTTCTGCTTCTCTCCGTCTCCACGCTTGCCGGCTGTGCCATCCCCCTAAAGCCGCCGCCGCAGATTTCCTACGACGACGAGGCTCAGCCCGCTGTGCAACTGGGCGATCCGCCAAAGCCTGTCGAAGTGGTCGAATTGCCCAAGCTGTTGCCGCTTCCGGGCCAACTCAAGCCACTGCATGAAGCGCGTTCGAAGCCGGAGTCCGGCGATCCGCGAAAACGTGTTGAAAAAGCCAATGCCGCGGCCCGCGTGCAGCCGACCCGCAATGGCTACATCAATGCCGTCCAGGTATATCCGTTTTCATCAGGAGCCCTCTATCAGGTTTATGCCGCGCCGGGGCAGGTGACGGATGTAGCCTTGCAGGAAGGTGAGCAACTTGTCGGCTCCGGTCCGGTTGCAGCAGGGGATACCGTGCGCTGGATCATCGGCGATACCGAGAGCGGAACAGGTCCCACCAAGCGCATCCACATCCTGGTAAAACCCACGAGACCTGATCTCGTCTCCAATCTCGTCATCAACACCGACCGGCGGACGTATCTCTTAGAAATTCGCTCAGCCGAGAAAACCTACATGGCCTCGGTGTCGTGGCAGTACCCACAGGATCAGCTGATCGCGCTGCGCCGTCAGAATGCGAGCGCCGATGCTGCGACGCCAATCATGACCGGCGTGGACATATCGCGATTGCGTTTCCGCTATACGATCGAGGGCGATAATCCGCCTTGGCGGCCGCTGTCGGCATTCGATGACGGTTCCAAGGTCTATATCGAGATGCCCAGTGGTATCGCGCAGGGAGAAGCTCCGCCGCTGTTCGTCATCGGCCCCGAAGGCGACGGCCAACTCGTTAATTATCGTGTGCGGCAGAATTACTACATCGTCGATCGTCTGTTCGCCGCGGCTGAGCTGCGCATGGGTGCCGAGCATCAGCAGACTGTTCGGATCAGCCGCACCGACGGGAGGGCGCGGTGAGCTTGGAGCCAGAGCCCGACATTCGGCCGGGAAGCGACAATGAACCGGACCAGGTGGCATCGATGCGTTTGCGCACGGAACGTCCGCGTGTCACGAGGCTGTCCCGCAAGGTGTTAGCGGGCGGAGCTGCAATCGGGTTGGTTGCGATATCAGGGGCGGTTCTGTGGGCGCTGCAGAACAACCGGTCCCGCTCGGCAGCACCAGCTGAACTGTACACGACCGACCATCGCAATGTCGCCGACGGTCTGACTGGTCTTCCGCGGGACTATGCCGGCATTCCCCGCCAGGCCCCGCCGCTCGGACCGGCGTTGCCGGGCGATCTCGGCCGGCCGATACTGAATGCACAAAACGCTCCTTCGGCAACGATACCGACGGTCGATTCAGAGCAGCAACGCGTCAGCCAGGAAATCGAAGCGGCGCGCCTGAGTCGACTGTTTGCATCGACGAATATTCGCGAACTGGCGTCACCTGCCGCGCAACCGCCTTCGGCCGATGCTTCGCCTACGGCCCCGAACCAGACGGCTCAGCCAACAGGCGACGAAGCATTTGCGCTGAATGGTCAGGATCGGAAACTTGCCTTCGTCAACGGCCCCATCGATCGTCGTACGACGAGTCCGGATCGCGTCGCCGCACCGGCGTCGTCCTATGTGGTGCAGGCAGGCAACGTCATCCCGGCGTCTCTCATTACCGGCATCCGCTCGGACCTGCCCGGCCAGATCACAGCCCAGGTAACCGAGAATGTCTATGACAGCCCGACCGGGCGCTTCCTTCTGATCCCGCAAGGGGCGCGACTAATCGGCACCTATGACAGTAAGGTTTCGTTCGGCCAGTCACGCGTGCTGCTGGTTTGGACCCGCCTGATCATGCCGAACGGGCGTTCCATCGTGCTAGAGCGTCAGCCTGGCGCCGACGCAGCCGGTTATGCCGGTATCGAGGATGAGGTCGACAATCACTGGGGTGCTTTGTTCAGGGCGGCACTTCTCTCCACGTTACTCGGTGTTGGAAGTGAACTGGGGGCTGGCTCGGATACCGGCAACAACGGCGATATCATCCAGGCGCTTCGCCGCGGGTCCAGCGACAGCTTGAATCAAACAGGACAGAAGGTTGTTCAGCGCAATCTCAACATCCAGCCTACTCTGACGATCCGGCCGGGGTTTCCGGTCCGTGTGATCGTCAATCGTGACCTCGTGCTCGAACCTTACAAAGGGTAGGGGAGATACACATGACAAAACTAAAACTCGGCGCCATCACTGACGATAAGTCGGTGAAGTTGACTGTCGAACTCCCCGCAGCTGTACATCGTGATCTGCTTGCTTACGCCGATTATCTGAACAGTCAACATGTCTCAGTCGCATCCACGGAGGGAGGTGACACATGGCGGATCTGAAACTTGGCCGCTTGCCAAAGGTCGGTCTCGTCCGCATGACGATCAGCATTCCTGAGCCTCTGAAAGAAGAACTCGACCGTTATGCCGCCGAGCACAGCCGGCTTTACGAACCCGTCGATGCTGCGACGTTGATTCCGCACATGCTCGAAGCCTTCATCCGGTCGGACCGCGGCTACCGGAGCCGGCGCGCGCAAACCGGGCGGGGAAAGACTCGTCAACGCAGCGGCGTCGCGGGAAACGCGACGAGCGTTGCAACGCATCCCGATTCCGACGGTTCGGCCTGAAGCCGGGCAATCCGTAGCTCTTGCTTGCGCACGAGGAGGCTGAGTGCCTGGATGTGTTGCGCCATGTTCCGGTTGGATGACCGCAAGGCGCGAAGCTCCTCGGCCTCGCGGCCGCGCAGGGCGGCAATCTCGGCTTCGAGTTGCTGCACGCGATCTGCGCTGGACGGCGGACTCTTCACCTCTCGATCAAGCGACGCGATGGCGATCCGGAATCTCTCGAGCAATTCGGGCGCCCTGTAAAGTGT
>JBOHIT010000572.1:0-13110 GCA_050726155.1 Bradyrhizobium sp. | reverse complement strand
CCTTGAAGGCAAGGCCTATCCCTGGGGCGATGCCTCCAATCCGGATGGGCGGTTCATGGCCAATACCTGGCAGGGCCATTTCCCTTACGAGAATTCGGCCGACGACGGCTACGAGGGCACTTCGCCGGTCGATGCGTTTCCACCCAATGGCTACGGCCTGTTCGACATGGTCGGTAACACCTGGGAATGGACGTCGAGCCCCTTTGACGCCGTCCCGCTTCAACAAGGTGCGGCGCAGCCGCAATCCTGTTGCCACACCAGCGCCGGCGATGAGCGCTCCGTGCGCCGGGTGGTGAAGGGCGGTTCGCATCTGTGCGCGCCCAATTACTGCCTGCGTTACCGGCCGTCGGCCCGTCAGGGCGAAACCGTCGATTCCTCCACCTGTCACATCGGCTTCCGTTGTGTCGTTCGGCAACCGCCGGGCAATTGACGAGAATCTTTCTGGAAAATCCCCATGCAAGTCGCAACCACCACCAACAACGCGCAACTCAGGTTTGAGGACTCGCCATCGATCGGCGCCGTGCTTCGCGCGCCAAACCTGTTCGTGCGGGAGTCGCTGGCCGGAGTGGTCACGGCGCTGGCGCTGATTCCCGAGGTGATCTCCTTCTCCTTCGTCTCCGGCGTCGATCCCAAGGTCGCGCTGGTCTCCTCGATCGTGCTGTGCCTCGTGATGTCGGCGCTCGGCGGCCGGCCTGCCATGGTCACCGCGGCTGCGGGTTCGATTGCGCTCGTGATCGGGCCGATGGTGAAGGTGCAGGGGGTCGGCTACATCCTGCCGACCATCCTGCTGGCCGGAACCATCCAGATCGTGTTCGGACTTGGCGGACTGGCGCGGGTGATGCGCTTCGTTCCGCGTTCGGTGATGATCGGCTTCGTCAACGCGCTCGGCATTTTGATCTTCGCGGCGCAGGTGCCGCACATTTTCCATGTGCCATGGCTGGTCTATCCGCTGTTCGCATTGACCATCGCCGTTGTCCTCATTATGCCGCGCTTCACCACCGCTGTGCCGGCGCCGCTGGTCGCGATCATCGTCGTGACCGCGATCGTGATGATCGGTCACCTGACGGTGCCCAATGTCGGCGGCGAGGGCGCGATGGTGCCGGGACTTCCAGGCATCACGGCGTTTGCCGTTCCGCTCAGCCTCGAAACGCTCCGCATCATCTGGCCGACCGCGCTCAGCGTCGCCTTTGTCGGCCTGCTCGAAACGCTGCTGACGGCCAAGCTCGTCGACGATCTCACCGATACCCGCTCGCACAAGGGCAAGGAGTCCTGGGCGCTCGGCCTCGCCAATATCGCCGCCGGATTCTACGGCGGCATCGGCGGTTGCGCGATGATCGCGCAGACCGTCGTCAACGTGAAGATCGGGCAGGGCCGGACCAGGATATCGACGGCGGTCGCGGCGGTCGTGCTGCTGGTGCTCGTGACCGCGCTCAGCGACCTGATGGCGCAAATTCCGATGGTGGCGCTCGCCGCGGTCATGATGATCGCCGCACTCAAGACGATCGATTGGCACAGCATCACGCCGGCAACGCTGAAGCGGATGCCGATCCCGGAAACGCTGGTGATGGTTCTGACCGTTGCCGTCACGGTGGCCACCAGCAATCTCGCCATCGGGATCGCGGTCGGCGTGTTGCTGGCGATGGTGCTGTTCGCACGGCGGGTCGCACATGTCATCCGTGCGGACCGCACGCTGAGCGAAGACAGCCTGTCGGTCCGCTACCACGTCCAGGGGCCGCTGTTCTTCGGCAGCAGCAACGACCTGGTCGAGCGGTTTTCCTACGGTGAGGATCCGAAGCGCGTCCTGATCGATCTCACCCATTCCCAGATCTGGGACGCCTCGAGCGTCGCGGCGCTGGATTCGATCGAAACCAAATACCGCGACCATGGCGCCTCCGTCACGTTCGTCGGGCTCGACCAGCGCAGCTCGTCGTTCCACGAGCGGCTGACCGGCCAGCTCGGCGCTTGAAGAGATAAGGAGCTTCCGATGGCCATCCTCCAATATCTGTCGCGCCTCGTCCGCCGGATCATGCGGGTCTGGGGCGGCCGCTACCGACCGGAGCGGCATTACATGCGCGGCGCCGGGCCGGCGTCGAAACGAAACGCGAGCGTTGGTTCGTAGATTCAGCTCCTCCTTTTTCAATTGTGATTGGCCAATCCGCCGAAACCGTGCTGTGCACGGATATCTCGATCGGGGTCGGGTAACGCAAAAGAAAAATGGAGAAATGGATGCGCATCCTGATCGCCGCGCTGGTCGTGATGACAAGTTTCCCTGTTCTCGCCGATGAGATGGACGATGCGCGCCGATTGGCGGTTTCGGGGCGTGACGCCTACTGGAACTGCCTGGCTCGCGAGTATCCGCGCGAGAGCAACCGAAACATGCCGGACCAGGAATTCGGCGCGTTGATCGCAGCCGCCTGTGCATCGGAACGGCAGAATTTCCGGGTGACGCTGGTCGGCTATCTCGGGATCCAGTTCCCCGACAAGGACGCGAATGCCAACCTGACGACGGCGAACGATGCCATTGCCTTCGCCCAGAAGGACATCGTGACGGCGTTCGCAAGGCGCAAAGCCGCCTCAAAGTAGGCGAGTGCGGGCTTCGCCGACCTATTCCTACCTTCCGGCCTTCCGTGATATTATTCCCGAATAGACAGGGGATTGTCGGGTATGAATTCTGAGTCAGTAGCCGGTATTTTGGGTGCCATCGTCGCCTCGATCGTACTGGTGGTCGCGATCGCCTATGGGCCGATCGGGCAGTTCGGCAAGCCGGCGCCCAAGCCGGCCGCGGTTCAGCAGCCGTCCCAGATGGCGCCGGCGGCACCCGCGCCGCGCGGGCCCGTGATTCGGGAAGTGCCCAATTAACTAACGCCGGGCGGGCGGCTGGGCGGCCCTTGCGGAACGCTTCGGGCATCCCCATATGGCATTTAACGGCGACGTCGACGCTTAAGAAGCTCCGGCGCTGGGACGACCATGAATGGCTAGGCAGCGCCGGATGTACGCGCGCCCTCTGTTCGTGGTCGTTGGCATTTTGGGGCCTGTTTTGGCCCGTTTTCCCCCGTCGGCTCATGTTCCGGTACCTTGGCATCAGTGGCGGCTGCGGATATACGCTGGCCCCATGAATGACCCCATCAGACCGGGCCCCGAAAACCCGCCGCAGGCCACCGGTTTGCCTCAGCTTTCGGTTGTCGTCCCCACCTTCAACGAGCGCGACAACGTCACCGTCCTCTACCGGCGGCTGGACGCGACGCTGACGGACATCGCCTGGGAGGTCGTGTTCGTCGACGACAACTCTCCTGACGGCACCTGGGAAGTGGTGCGCGGCCTGGCGCAAAAGGATTCGCGGGTCCGCTGCATCCGCCGGATCGGACGCCGCGGCCTGTCCGGGGCCTGCATCGAGGGCATTCTCGCCGCCAGCGCACTCTATGCGGCTGTCATCGACGCCGATCTGCAGCATGACGAGACGCAACTGCCCAAGATGCTGGGGCTGCTGCAGCGTGGCGAGGCGGAACTCGTGGTCGGCAGCCGCTATGTCGAGGGCGGCAGCGCCGACAGTTTCGACAAGGGGCGGGCCGGCATCAGCGCGCTCGCGACCAAGGTCGCCAAGCGCGTGCTCAAGGTCGAGATCGCCGATCCCATGAGCGGCTTCTTCATGATCCGCCGCGACCGTTTCGAGCAACTGGCGCCGCAGCTTTCGACCCAAGGCTTCAAGATCCTGCTCGACATCGTCGCGACAGCGCAAGGCAAGCTGCGCACGGTCGAGGTACCCTTCACCTTCGGTTCGCGTCAGCACGGCGAGAGCAAGCTCGATTCCATGGTGGCGCTCGACTTCCTGGGTCTGGTGCTGGCCAAGTTGACGCATGACGTGATCTCGCTGCGCTTCCTGCTGTTTGCGATGGTCGGCTCGATCGGCCTTGTCGTGCATCTCGTGGCGCTGTTCGTCACGCTTGAAATCTTCAAGCAGCCGTTTGCGGAGGCGCAGGCCGTCGGCGCGCTGGTCGCGATGACCAGCAATTTCATCCTGAATAATTTTCTCACCTATCGCGATCAACGCTTGAAGGGATTCGCCATCCTGCGCGGCCTGCTGCTGTTCTACCTCGTGTGCAGCGTCGGCCTGTTTGCCAATGTCGGCGTCGCATTCTCGGTCTACGACCAGGAGCCGATCTGGTGGCTGGCGGGGGCGGCGGGCGCGCTGATGGGCGTGGTCTGGAATTACGCGATGTCCGGACTGTTCGTCTGGCGCAAGCGATGAATCCAAAATGAACCCGAACGAGGCGCGGCTTGTCCTCAACACGGTTCTGACGATCCTGGCGCTGGTCGCGGTGCGGCTGGTCGCCGCCGCCTGGACGCCGATCACCTTCGACGAAGCCTATTATTGGATGTGGTCCAAGAGCCTCGCCGGCGGCTATTACGATCATCCGCCGATGGTCGCGCTGGTGATCCGCCTCGGCACCATGATTGCGGGCGACACCGAGCTCGGCGTGCGGCTGGTCTCGATCCTGCTGGCGTTGCCGATGAGCTGGGCGGTGTACCGGTCTGCGGCGGTCCTGTTCGGCGGCCGGCGGGTGGCCGCAACGGCGGCGATCCTGCTCAACGTCACGCTGATGGCCGCAGTCGGCACCATGATCGTCACGCCGGACGCGCCGCTGCTGGTGGCCTCGAGCTTCGTGCTGTTTTCGCTCGCCAAGGTGCTCGAGACCGGGCGCGGCGCATGGTGGCTTGCTGTCGGTCTCGCCACCGGTGCGGCGCTGCTGTCGAAATACACCGCGCTGTTTTTCGGCCCCGCGATCCTGATCTGGCTGATAACAGTTCCGAAATTGCGGCGCTGGCTGCTTTCGCCCTGGCTTTATCTCGGCGGTCTCGTTGCCCTGGCGATGTTTGCCCCGGTCATATTGTGGAATGCCGATCATCACTGGGTGTCTTTCATCAAGCAGCTGGGCCGCGCGCGGATTGAGGATTTCAAGCCGCTCTTCATCGCCGAACTGATCCCGACCCAAATTGCGTTCGCGACACCGCTGGTGTGGGCCCTCGGTGCGATGGGGCTCTATGCGCTGTTCCAGCGCCGCACCGGCGCGCTGCCCGCGCGCGTGCTGGTCAGCACGATGGTCTGGACCATTGTCGCTTATTTCGTCTGGCATTCGCTGCATGCCCGCGTCGAGGCGAACTGGTTTGCCCCGATCTATCCGGCGTTTGCGGTCGCAGCTGCGTATGCCGCTCATCTGGTGAAATGGGAAGGCCGCACCCAGCGTGCAGTGAATCTCTGCCTGCGCTGGGCCGCGCCGACCGGGATCGTGATGTTCGCGTTGCTGATCGTGCAGGCCAACACCGGCGCATTGTCGGGCTATCGCCGCGACGCCACCGTGCGCAGCGTCGGCGTCGGCTGGCGCGACATGGCTGTTGAGATCGAGGCGGCGAGGGTGCGCGCTGGCGCAACGTGCGTGCTCGCGCCGGATTACGGCACCACCGGCTGGCTCGCCTTCTATCTGCCGAAGGGCGCCTGCGTCGCGCAGCAGAACCAGCGCATCCGCTGGGTCAATATGCCCGAACCGACGCCAGCGCAGCTCGGAGGCAAGCAGCTTTATGTTCGCGAGGCCTTCCCCGGCGATCATCCGCTGAAGGGCAGCTTCGCCCGCATCGAGCGGATCGCCGAGGTCAAGCGCAAGCGAGGCCCGCTGGTGGTCGAGACCTATGCGCTCGATGTGCTGGACGGTCCGAAGGACGGCGTGCTCGACCGCTCCCCGCCGCCGGAACTGCAGTAGGGATGGAGCCCGTGCCCCGGACGCAATGCAGCGCGCCGCCCATGCGGCGTGGTGCGTTGCAGAGCCGGGGCCTACAAGTGGGTCCCGGCTCTGCGGTGCATCGTGAAGTACGCTGCACCGCGTCCGGGACACGGAGAAAATAATCGGGCGCCCCTGTCGGATCAGCCTTCTCCGCATCGTCTTGTAGCGAACCCAAAACTCCGCCCTTACAGCCGAGGTCGTGTCATGAGCAGTTCCGCCCTGAAACCCGCCGCCGAACTCGCCCGCGCTAAGCCTGCGCACTTTCCCAACGAGAGCGCCGAGTATCGCCGCGCCCGCCAGCAATTGCTCGCCGAGGAAATCGAGCTCCGCCGTCACATCGAGCGGGTCGCCGAACTGCGCCGCGCGCTGCCGCCGGGTGGCGAGGTGACGAAAACCTATTGGTTCGAAGGCGAGGGCGGCAAGGCCACGCTGCCGGATCTGTTCGGCAACAAGCAGACGCTCGTGATCTATAGCTATATGTTCGGCCCACAGCGTGAAAAGCCGTGCCCGAGCTGCACCTCGTTCATGGGCACCTGGGCCGCCAAGCTGCAGGATATCGAACAGCGCATCGCGTTCGTTTTCGTGGCGCGCTCGCCGATCGCGCGGTTGATCGAGGCGAAGCAGGCGCGGGGTTGGACGCAGCACAAGATCTATTCCGACCCGTCGGGCGACTACACGCGCGATTATGTCAGCGCCGCGGATGCCGATATGCCCGGCTATGCCGTATTCACGCGCCGCGACGGCGCGATCCGTCATTTCTGGTCCGGCGAAATGGGATCCGCGACCGCCGACCCCGGCCAGGACCCGCGCGGCGCGCCCGAACTCGACCCGCTCTGGACCATTCTGGACACCACGCCCGAGGGCCGCGGCAAGGACTGGTATCCACGATTGAGCTATTAGGCTTTCGATCAGAACTGACGATTGGCCGACGGCATATTTGCATCCGTTACGTGCAAGGCTATTTACAAATCCGGAATTTGATGTATTTGGTCGCGCACTTCTACCGATCTCACGGGAAGACGATGCAATATCTCGACACCTATCCGACGCGTTATGCAGGCCTGCCGGTCGTCCGGCATGGTCTCGTTTCGGCGTGCGCGCATGGTGTTCGCTCGATAATTGCTCCGTCCAAACCAAACAGACTACCAGCGTAAGTGGCAGCGGGATTCTCCCTCTGCCAAACAGGCAGAGAGAGAAGACCCGCAAGATACCCTTTGTGGTAAGTTGCCCTTCGTAAGAGTCTCCCTGCCTGCAAAACCAAACCGGCCTATGTCGCGTCAGACATATGCTTTTCGATGGAGTCCCAGGCGGGCCTCCAGCACGAAGTGAATTGCAGGGAAGGAGGATCCGATGCGATCCGATCCGTATCAAGAGCGTGCCAGGGCCTTGGCGATCGAAGCCGGGCTCGATCCCGATCTGAAGGTTGATCGTCCGGGTCAACGGCCGATGCCCACTTGGTGCTTGTTTCGCGACGCCGCCCGCAAGGAACATCTTGCGCGCGAGGCGGAGGCCGTTGCCGCCGATATCGCGATCAAACCGCAGGCTGCGCAATACCAAAACAGCCCGCTCAAGGTCTTCGGACAGCACGACGCCGCCACGATCTCGCAAATGCGCAATTGTATGTCGGTCGGCAATGCCGTGGCCGGCGTGATCTGCGCGGACGGGCATCTGGGATATGCGCAGCCCGTCGGCGGGGTGATCGCCTACGAGAAGCAGATCAGCATTTCCGGCGTTGGGTTCGACATCGGTTGCGGTAATATGGCCGTGCGTCTCGACACACCGTTCAGGCAGATCGAAAGCAAAGCCAGCGCCATCATCAAGGACGTGCACAAGGCCATTTCCTTTGGCGTTGGGCGCTCCAATGAGGAGCGGGTCGAGCACGAGCTGTTCGACGACGGCGATGCCTGGCGAGAATCCGACATGGGGGCGTATCGGCAGAAGGCGGTCTCGCAACTCGGCACCGTCGGATCGGGCAACCACTATGTCGATCTGATGCGCGATGAAGCCGGCTTCGTCTGGATCGGCGTTCACTTCGGCAGCCGTGGTCTCGGTCATACTAGCGCAACCCGTTACCTCAAGGCTGCGGGCGGCAAGGATGGCATGAATGTGCCGCCGGCGGTGATCGACGAGGATAGCGAGATCGGACGACGCTATATCGCGGCCATGCAACTGGCCGGACGCTATTCCTATGCCGGCCGGGAGTGGGTGATCGAGCGCGTGCGCAGGATCATCGGCGGTCGTGTCACCGATATGGTTCATAACCATCACAACTATGCCTGGCGTGAAAATCACGGCGGCAGGGATTTGTGGGTTGTGCGCAAGGGCGCGACGCCGGCGTTTCCGGGACAGCGTGGCTTCATCGGTGGATCGATGGGCGATGATGCTGTCATCGTCGAGGGCGTCGATAGCCCTGAGGCGAAGGCGTCGCTCTACTCGACGGTTCACGGTGCGGGCCGGCTGTTTGGCCGCAAGGAGGCCAAGCGAAGGTTCACGCGCGTCGAGATGGATTCGTGGCTGCAATCGCGTGGCGTCACATTGATCGGCGCGGACCTCGACGAAAGTCCGATGGCCTATTGCAGGCTGCCCGAGGTGCTTGCCGAGCATGCCGGTTCGATCAAGGTGCAACACATGTTGCGTCCGTTTGCCGTTGCCATGGCGGGCGAGGATGAGTTCGATCCGTTCAAGGATTGACCTCGCAAATAGCGACGATACGGGACATCCGGCCAATTGCGGCCGGATGTCCCAATTTGAGATGGAGCCCCGCATCATTACGGGGCTAATTGCGCATAAGTTCCAGACATTTGCGCATGCCTCAGATCTGCCGGCGTTTAATCCGCATTTAACTAAAACTCGCCTTAATGACGCTCCGAGCCTCTGCGAGATGCTGCCCGGGAACTTTTCCGGCGCGGCATCAAACGGGGATTTAGTAGAGTTGTTCTGGACGCAAGGCGAATGAGTACGAGTACCGGTGCGTTTGGCCTTGCGGCCCACAACCGCAAGAAATCTTCCCGGAAAGTCATTCCTCAGCATTTCCTCGGCGGCGTTGCAGTCGCTGCCGTGGTGCTGGGCTGTGCCTGGACCGTGTACAGCAACGTTTTCGGCGCCAGCATCTATCCCTCGGTCAACAGCGCCGCGTTCGATGCGCCGGTCGTCAACAATTCCACCATCGTCGTAGCGCGCCCGGCGCGGCCGACCTTCAACGAGATCTTCGCGTCGCTGCCGCAGCCGCAGCTGGCCCCGAAGATTTCCTCGCCTGAAGTCGTCTCTCCTTCGATTATGTTTAACGAAAGGTTTGCAGCCTCGGCGCCGCAGGGCGACACGCTCTGGCCCTCCGAACGGCAGATTCCGCGGACCCAAATCGCGGAAGCCTCGCCGCCGGTCGAGGCGCCGAAGAAGGTTGACGCCCCCAAACTCGTCGAAGCTCCGAAGACGAAGGAGGCGCCGCCTGCGCAGGTCGCGCTCAACGTCCCGGCGCCGGCGACAAAGCAGGCTGAGGTCAAGGCCGACGTCAAGGCGCCTGCGAAGGCGGGAGCTTCGGTCCGCGACATGGCGGAACGCGCCAAACATGCGGTGATGTCGATTGCGTCCAACGACAAGCCGACCATGGTCGAGAAATTGTGGGGCAAGCAGCCCGCGCACGGTTCGCTGTTGTCGTATGCGTCCGCCGACGCCAGCGTGACCGGCAGTATTCCCGATACCCGCGCGCAAAACCCGATGTACGGTGGAAAGCCGCCTTACGACAAACAGACCGCAGTGTATGACATTGCGGCGAAGATGGTTTATCTGCCCGACGGCAGCAAACTGGAAGCGCATTCCGGCCTCGGCTCGAAGATGGATGACGTGCGCTACGCCCATGTGCGGATGCAGGGCGTGACGCCGCCGCATATTTACGACCTGAAGCCGCGCGAAGCGCTGTTCCACGGCGTGCCGGCGCTGCGGCTGACGCCGATCGGCGGCGAGGACAAGATCTTCGGACGCGACGGCTTGCTCGCGCATACCTACATGCTCGGCAACAGGGGCGACTCCAACGGCTGCGTTTCGTTCAAGGATTACTACGCGTTCCTGAACGCGTACCGGAACCAGGGCATCCGGCGGCTGGCAGTGCTGGCCAAGGTCGAGTGACGCGGCGGGCGGTCGCGCATCGCCTTCTACATTTTTACGCCGCGCCTCACACACTCCGCTGTCATCACCCGCGAAGGCGGGTGATCCAGTACGCCGCGGCTCCTCGGTTCTATCATCGGCGTCTCTGGAATACTGGGTCACCCGCTTTCGCGGGTGACGACAACTGAATGTGTGTCCGCGTTCCCGCGACGCCTTGCGCCCGAGTTTTGCTCTTGAACTCCCACCCTCTCAAACCAGAGGGCGCAGGGAATGCCGGATGCGCGCTGCACCCGCGATCTCGTGAGCAATGTGCACGAGGAAGTGCGCCCACGAGCATACAGGGCAGCGGAGAACATCCGACATTCCCTGCGCAATGGCTTTACGGCTTATAGCGTGCTCTCCCCGGAGAACGGCTCTTTTGCCACCGTTGCGCCCTGAGAAGCAGTTGCCTCCAGGTGCATTGACGCCAGCACCGCGACGTCAGGACCACACGCCTTCGCCGTACGCATCCGCGCCGTTCGTTATCGGCACTTCGCGTCCACCGCATCCCACCGCACGGTCGTGGCGATCATGATCCGCCCCTCTTGTCGGGTGAGACGGCGGAGACCATACGCCGCTTTTGATTTCTGTAAAACAGAAATATTTTTGATTCTGAGGCTTGACACGATTTCGTAGATTCAGAAGTGGTTTGCCCGTCGGGTTATTTTGTCGCAACCTTCTTTCGTAAAAATGCGCTTGCAACCGCAAGATGTTTCGTTTATTGACCCGCTCCTTCGCTAGGCCATGGGTTCGGGCTGTTAGATCCCGACTGGCGCGAGCCGGTGTGCGGTTTCGTGTTCCGCCGAATGAAGGCGCGAGGTGTGGCTCATGGAGAGCGTCGGGGGTGAAACCCGAAGGTATCGGTTCGATTCCGGTCTCTTGCACAACAGAAGGATAGCTCAGTGGTAGAGCAGATGACTGATAATCATCGTGACGCGAGTTCGAATCCCGTTCCAACGCTCCGGTTCAGCCTGAAAAACTGAATTTCCCATTGAAGGGGACCGGACGCGCGCTTCAGTCGCAGTCCGGCCGTATTGCCGCAAGGCTTGTCGTCCGAACCTGAGACACTGTGAGACCGGCTTTGCGCCGCGGTGGATACCGCTTGCGCCGATGCCGGGAGCTCCGCTCGAACGCTCGACACTTCGTCGAGCGATTGCGCGCGTGCGCCCGTCATCGTGCAAGCTCAAGCCATGGCCCGTCGTACTCGTGGGAAGCGCCGTTCGCGTCCTCACTTCCTTTTGCAATGAAACCCGCTTTCCGGCCTCGGGCTGGAAAGCCAATGACGGAGGCGTGCCATGACCTGGCATTTGCTGATGATGACGGTGACGGTGAAGGATGGCGAGCGCGCATTGCTGACGCGTAACGGCAGGCTGGAGCGCGTGCTCGAACCCGGCCGCTACCGGCTGTTCGATCCGCGCTACGAGCTGACGGCTGAAGCATTCAAGGTGGTTCGCGCCGAATTCCCGGTGGAGCGTTACCTGGTGCTGAAGGCTGCGCGGCCCGATCTGGCGGCCGAGCTGTTCGAGGCGGTCGAGACCAAGGCTAACGAAGTCGCCATCGTCAACCTCGACGGTCGTCCGATGCAACTGATGACGCCCTGGCAGGCGCGCGTCTACTGGAAGGTCGCCACGCGCGTCGATGTCGAACGCATCGACGTGGCAGGCGATCCCCGCGTCAGCGCGCGTCACCTTGCGATGATCGATCGCAACCGTTCGGTGGTTGTCACCGAGGCGGTGGTCGAGAACCACGAAGCCGGCCTGCTCTATGTCGAGGGCCGGCTGGTGGAGCGGCTCGCGCCCGGCCGGCACGTCTTCTGGATCGTCGGCCGCAAGGTCGAGGTCAAGCGGCTCGATCTGCGGCCGCAGGCGGTCGAGATCACCGCGCAGGAAATGCTGACCAGGGATCGCATCGCGCTGCGGGTGACGTTGACGGCGTTCCGCCGGATCGTCGACCCCGAGCGGGTCGTCGCCTCCGTGCCCGACGTGGATGCGTGGCTGTACCGGTTGGTGCAGTTCGCGATCCGCGAAGCGGTGGCCGGCCGCACGCTCGACGAGGTGTTGTCCGCCAAGGCGGCGCTCGATGCGGAGCTTCGAGACTATGTCCGCGAACGTATCGCAGACAGCGGTGTCGAGGTGACGGAGCTCGGCGTGAAGGACGTGATCCTTCCCGGCGAGATCCGCGAGCTGGTGAACAAGGTGGTGGAGGCGGAGCGGGTGGCGAAGGCCAACCTGATCCGCCGGCAGGAAGAGACCGCGGCAACGCGATCGCTTCTGAACACCGCCAAGCTGATGGAGGAGAACCCGCTGCTGCTGCGGCTCAAGGAACTGGAATCCCTTGAGCGGCTGGTGGAGAAGGTCGGCCGTATCGACCTTCATGCGGGTGACGGGCAGGGTTTTGATGCCCTGCTCAACAAGCTTGTTCGCCTGAAGCCCGCCGAAAGCGCATGAACCGGAAGGGTCGCCTACGGGCGGCCCTTCACTCCAAAACAAAACCCCGGCATCGCTGCCGGGGTTTTGCATTGTTTGACGTTTGCCGGAGTGGCTGGACTTAGAAGTCCATGCCGCCCATGCCGCCGCCGCCGGGGGGCATACCGCCGCCGCCTGCGTTCTTCTTCGGCAGTTCGGCGACCATGGCTTCGGTGGTGATCAGCAGAGCCGCAACCGAAGCTGCGTTCTGGATCGCCGCGCGAACCACCTTGGTCGGGTCGATGATGCCCTTCGAGATCAGGTTGACGTATTCGCCGGTCTGCGAGTCGAAGCCGAACGAGTACTGATCCTTCTCGAGGATCTTGCCAACGATGACCGAACCGTCTTCACCAGCGTTGATCGCGATCTGGCGGGCCGGCGCGGACAGCGCCTTGCGCACGATCTCGACGCCGGTCTTCTGGTCGTCGTTCTGGGTCTTGATGCGCTTGAGCTGCTCGGAGGCGCGCAGCAGGGCGACGCCGCCGCCCGGTACGATGCCTTCTTCAACCGCCGCGCGGGTCGCATGCATCGCGTCATCCACGCGATCCTTGCGCTCCTTGACTTCGACTTCGGTCGCGCCGCCGACGCGGATCACCGCGACGCCGCCGGCGAGCTTGGCCAGACGCTCCTGCAGCTTCTCACGGTCGTAGTCCGAGGTGGTCTCCGCGATCTGCGCCTTGATCTGCGACACGCGCGCCTCGATGTCGGCCGTCTGGCCGGCGCCGTTGCCG
>JBOHIT010000571.1:0-17318 GCA_050726155.1 Bradyrhizobium sp. | reverse complement strand
GGCTAGCCACCGGCGGGGGGGCGGCGGGCGGGGCCGGAGTGGCGGATGCGGCCGGTGCGGGTGTTGCCGCCGGTGCCGGGGTTGCGGAGGCCGCCGGTGCGGGTGCCGCGGAGGGGCTGGCAGATGGAGACGCTGATGGTGCCGGCGACTGCGCCAGGGCGATGCTGCCCAGCGCGAACGCCAGCATCGGGACCAGCGCGATCACGGCCGAGCGGAAAGGGCTGATACGGTTCATTTTATTCATTCTCCATCCATCCCCAACGGTCGTGGCGTGTCCCGGCCCACGCCCGCAAGACGCCGCCATCCCTAACACGCAAGGTTCGCTTTCGTCCCATGACAGATGCGTCATGCGCCCCTGTGCACTAGGCAATTGTCCATCATTCGCCATATAAGCAGGCAGAAATTGGGAAATTCCATGAGCGCGCTCGCCAATCACGCATTCGCCAAGATGAACGGTATCGGCAACGAAATCGTCGTGGTGGATCTGCGCGACAAGCCGGCCAAGGTGACGGCGGAAGAAGCCCGCGCAGTGGGTTCGCCTCAGGGCGCGCCCTACGACCAGTTGATGGTCTTGCTGCCGCCGCGGCTGGAGGGCACCGAGGCGTTCATCCGCATCTACAACAATGACGGCTCCGAAGCCGGCGCCTGCGGCAACGGCATGCGCTGCGTGGTGCGGCGGCTGTTCGAGAAGACCGGCCAGAACGCCGTGACCTTCGAGACCCGCTCGGGCCTGTTGAATTGCTGGCAGGGTCCGTCGCCGGATCTCTATACGGTCGACATGGGCGCGCCGAAGTTCGGCTGGCAGGATATTCCACTCGCCGAAGAGTTTCGCGACACCCGGTACATCGAACTGCAGGTCGGGCCGATCGACGCGCCGATCCTGCATTCGCCTTCGGTCGTCAGCATGGGCAACCCGCACGCGATCTTCTGGGTCGACGACATCAACGCCTATGACCTCGAGCGCTTCGGGCCGCTGTTGGAAAATCACCCTATTTTCCCCGATCGCGCCAATATCACGCTCGCCCATATCGTCGACCGCGATCACATCACGATGCGGACCTGGGAGCGCGGCGCCGGATTGACCAGGGCGTGCGGTTCGGCCGCCTGTGCCACCGCGGTGGCCGCGGCGCGGCTGAAGCGCACCAATCGCATTGTCGAAATGTCGCTGCCGGGCGGCAAGCTCTCGATCGAGTGGCGCGAGCGCGACGACCACGTGCTGATGACGGGCACCGCCGATTTCGAATATGAAGGCCGCTTCGATCCGGCGCTGTTCGCCAGCGTCGCATGAGCGTCGACGTCCTCACTTTCGGCTGCCGCCTCAACGCGTTTGAATCCGAAGTGATCCGGCGCGAGGCGGAGGGTGCGGGCCTTTCCGATACCATCGTCATCAACAGCTGCGCGGTTACCAACGAGGCAGTGGCGCAGGCGCGGCAATCGATCCGGCGGCTGAAGCGCGCGCGGCCCGATGCGCGGATCGTCGTCACCGGCTGCGCGGCGCAGATCCAGCCGGAAATGTTCGCGGGCATGGCCGAAGTCGACCGCGTGATCGGCAATGACGAGAAGATGCGCGTTGATGCATGGCGCAGCGCGCGCGCCGCGTTCGATTCCGGTTTCGGTGTCGCCGCCAGCGAAAAGATCGCGGTCGCCGATATCATGGCCGTCACCGAGATGGCGCCGCATCTGGTGGAAGGCTTTCAGAGCGGCCTGCCGCGGGTGTTCGTGCAGGTGCAAAACGGCTGCGACCATCGCTGCACGTTCTGTATCATCCCCTTTGGCCGCGGCAATTCGCGCTCGGTGCCGATGGGGGCGGTGGTCGATCAGGTCCGCGCGCTGGTGGAGCGCGGCCATGCCGAGATCGTGCTGACCGGTGTCGATCTCACCAGCTACGGCACGGACTTGCCCGGCACGCCGAAACTCGGCCAGCTGACCAAACAGATATTGCGGCATGTGCCGGAACTGAAGCGTTTGCGGATTTCATCGATCGATTCGATCGAGGCCGATCGCGATTTGCTCGACGTCATCGCGGACGATGAACGCCTGATGCCGCATCTGCACCTGTCGCTGCAGTCCGGCGACGATCTCATCCTGAAGCGGATGAAGCGGCGGCATTCGCGCAGCGATGCGATCGCGTTCTGCGCGCAGGTGCGGCGGCTGCGGCCGGACATCGCGCTCGGCGCTGACATCATCACGGGTTTTCCGACCGAGACCGAAGCGATGTTCGCGCGCTCGCAGGATCTGGTGGATGAATGCGATCTCACCTTCCTGCATGTCTTCCCCTATTCAAAGCGCCCGGGCACGCCGGCCTCGCGGATGCCGCAGGTCGCGGGCGAAGCGATCAAGGAGCGAGCGAAGCGATTGCGCGCGACCGGCGAGGCGGCGTTGCAGAAGCGGCTGGCGTCGGAAATCGGCGCGACGAGACAGGTGCTGATCGAGAGCGGCAGGCAGGGGCGCACGGAGCATTTTCTCCCCGTGGCAATCAGTGGCGAAATGCCGGGCGCGGTGCGCGCGCTCAGGATCAATGGGCATGACGGCGTGCGGTTGATGGTGTGAGGTGCAGCTTCAAATATCTGGAAGATAAGAGGTGTCGATTTGATTGATCATTTCCGTGCCGGCATCGACAACGTCGGAGATCACTCCGCCGATTTTTTCCTCTACTCCCTTTTCTACACCGGCTTTTACAAGCCGTTTTAGCCAAGCAATTAGTCCCGATTGTCTTTGAATATCGACGTAAGGAGCCCTCAATTCTGCGAGGGCACTTTCCAGTAGTGCAATCAATTGAGCTTTTTGGATGTTGTCGATGAGTGATGCGTTGTTCCCCGCCGAGTTGCTTGCTCGAACAGATTTTAGAAGCTCGATTAGCGTCAAGCTCAATCTAGAGATCGCCTTCTGAATGTCGTTCCCGTCCGTTGATCTCCAGTCTCCCGGTATAGTTAGAATATCCTCCGCCTGGATGTTTGAGTACCGGAAATCCTCAATTGATTTTCTCAATCTGAAAAGCGTTGAGTCCGATATGTCGTTTCCGCTTAGAATTCCTTGGAGGGTGCTTGGCGAAATATCGAATCTGCGGCAGAACTCGGCTTTGCTAAGTTTCCAAAATTCCAAATAGTTCTTGATAACTGGACTCACTCGTTCGGCGGAAAAGAAGCGCTTTCCTCTCTCTTTGGAAATTCCAACGTGGTCGAGTCGGATTGTGTCTCCGAGCGCTAAGAGGATTGCGTGCTCGTCGATGGAGCGCCTAGCCATGTGGTGACCTTAATTCGTCATGGGCTGATATTTGGCTACGAAAGGCGCGACCTTAACAGGCGTCTACCCATCCACACAACCTCAAGCGTTCGTGCATATGCAGCGGCGCGGGCGCCACCACGCGCACTGGCTCCTTGTTCCGCGAAATCGGAATCACGATCTCGCGGGAATGCAGATGCAGGCGCGGTTCGCCGAAGCGGGGGCCGTTGCCGTAGATGTTGTCACCGACGATCGGCCAGCCGGTCGCTGATGAGTGCACGCGCAATTGATGGGTGCGGCCGGTGACCGGTTCCAGCTCGAGCCAGGCGAGGCCGTTGCCGCGGCCGCGCACTTTCCAGTTTGTGACGGCTGTTTGACCATCCGGGTCCGGCTTCTGCCACCAGCCGCGCTCGACGTTGAGCCGGCCGAGCGGCATGTCGATGGTGCCTTCATCTTCGGCAGGTCCGCCTTCGACGACCGCCCAATAGGTCTTGCCGATCTTGCCGTGCTTGAACAACAGGCCGAGCGAGGCGGTGGCCTTGCGGTGGCGTCCCAACACGAGACAGCCCGACGTATCCTTGTCGAGCCGGTGGGCGAGCACCGGCGGCCGCGGCAGGCCGAATCGCAAGCCGTCGAACGAGGTTTCCAGGTTGGCGCCGCCCTTGGGGCCGCGATGCACCGGCAGGCCGCAGGGCTTGTCGATGACCAGCATCAGCCCGTCGCGGTGGAGCACGCGGGCCTGGATTTCCTCGGCCGTCAATTCGGGAACATCAAAAGATGCCCCGCGGACATCAGGGGATGTCCGGGGGATATCAATGGGTTTGTTGTGGCTTTCGTTCATGGCGCGAAACCGCTAACACACGTCCGACATGAGCGATACCACTCCCGGAACCCCCAAATTGAGCTGGTGGCGGCGGCTTTCGAGCGGCCTGAAGCGAACCTCGAGTTCGCTGGGCACGGCCGTGGCCGATCTCGTCACCAAGCGCAAACTCGACCGCGCCATGCTCGACGATATCGAGGATGTGCTGCTGCGCGCCGACCTCGGAACCGAGGTGGCGGCGCGGATCGCGGAGGCGGTCGGCAAGGGTCGCTACGACAAGGCGATCTCGGCGGATGACGTCAAGAGCGTGGTCGCGACCGAGGTCGAGAAGGTGCTGTCGCCGGTGGCAAAGCCGCTGGTGATCGACGCGACCCAAAAGCCGTTCGTCATCCTCGTGGTGGGCGTCAACGGTTCCGGCAAGACCACCACCATCGGCAAGCTGGCGGCGAAATTGAGTGCCGAGGGCCGCAAGATGATGCTGGCGGCGGGCGACACGTTCCGCGCCGCGGCGATCGAGCAGCTCAAGGTCTGGGGGGAGCGAACCAGATCGCCTGTGATCGCGGGCGCGCAGGGTTCGGATTCGGCAAGCCTTGCCTTCAATGCGCTGACGGCGGCGAAGGAACAGAACATCGACGTGCTGCTGGTCGACACCGCCGGGCGGTTGCAGAACAAGGCCGAGCTGATGAAAGAGCTCGAAAAGGTCGTTCGCGTCATCAAGAAGGTCGACGCCTCGGCGCCGCACGCGGTGCTGCTGGTGCTCGATGCCACGGTGGGACAAAATGCGCTGTCGCAGGTCGAGGCTTTTCATCGTACCGCAGGCGTCACCGGCCTGGTGATGACCAAGCTCGACGGCACCGCGCGCGGCGGCATCCTGGTGGCGCTGTCGGAGAAATTCAAACTGCCCGTGCACTTCATCGGCGTCGGCGAAGGCGTCGACGATCTGGCGCCATTCACGGCGCGGGATTTTGCGAACGCGATTGCAGGGATAGAGGCATGACCCCGACCCGAAGGGCCGCGTTAGCGCAAAGTGGGAACCGGTTTTCGGACCAGGTCATGCCTCAAACAAAGAGCGTGAATTGATGGACAAGACCCAGCCGCATCCGCTGTTCAAGCTCGCGACCGAACTCGGTCCGCTGCTCGTATTCTTTATCGCCAACGCCAAATTCAATCTGTTCGTGGCGACCGGCGCCTTCATGGTGGCGATCATCACTGCGATGATCGCGTCCTATGTGGTGGTGCGGCATGTGCCTGTCATGGCTGTTGTCACCGGCGTCATCGTCATCGTGTTCGGCACGCTGACGCTGGTGCTGCACGACGAGACCTTCATCAAGGTCAAGCCGACCATCATCTACGGCCTGTTCGCCGCGATCCTCGGCGGCGGTCTTCTGTTCGGCCGCTCCTTCATCGCCATCATGTTCGATCAGATGTTTAATTTGACGCCGCAGGGCTGGCGCATCCTCACCCTGCGCTGGGCGCTGTTCTTTCTGGGGATGGCGCTTTTGAATGAATTCATCTGGCGCACGCAGTCGACCGACTTCTGGGTCGGCTTCAAGGCGTTCGGCGTGATTCCGCTGACGATGATTTTTGCGATCGCCCAGATGCCGCTGACCAAGCGCTATCATCTGGAGCCGGCGACGCTGGAAGCCAGCGAGGCGGACGCGGGCGACGTGACCAAGAGGTAATTTCTTCCCCCCTCTCCCGCTTGCGTGTTCAGACCGGAGACAAGGTGGACGGGTGTTCGGAGACATCGTGGACACTTTCGACAGCGAATCAAGGAGGCTGTCGGATGCCGTTCCACGAGGGGTCCCGAATGGACGCGAGATTGGAATTTGTAATGTTGGCGTCGGTGGAAGGAGCCAATGTACGGAACCTGTGCCGTCGCTTCGGCGTCAGCCCGACGAGCGGCTACAAGTGGCTGGAGCGTTGGCGGCTCGACGGGATGGCTGGACTTCAGGAGTCGTCGCGTCGGCCACAGAATTCGCCGTCGCGCAGCGCTGCAGCGACGGAGCAAGCGGTGCTTTCGGTGCGTGCGGAGCATCCTGCCTGGGGCGGGCGCAAGATCGCCAGGCGGCTGAAGGATCTGGGGCACAAAGCAGTTCCGGCGCCCTCGACAGTGACAGCGATCTTGAAGCGGCATGGGGTCGAACTGGGCACGCACGGTGGCGGCCAGTCCGCCTTCACCCGGTTCGAGCGGGCGCGGCCGAACGAGTTGTGGCAGATGGACTTCAAGGGCCATGTGGCCTTGCATGCTGGCCGGCTTCATCCGCTGACCGTGCTCGACGATCACTCGCGCTTTGCCGTAGTGCTTGCGGCCTGCGCCAACCAGCAGACCGAGACCGTCCGGCAGCAGCTCATCATTGCCTTCCGCCGCTACGGCCTGCCCGAGAGACTGATCACCGACAATGGTTCGCCCTGGGGCGACGGACCGGGCAGCCCGTTCACTCCGCTTGGAATCTGGCTGATCGAGCACGGTATCAGGATCAGCCATTCGCGGCCCTATCATCCGCAGACCATGGGCAAGGACGAACGCTTCCACCGCAGCCTCAAGGCCGAGGTATTGTCCGGCCCGCCCTTCGCCGATCTTGCCGCTGCCGAGCGCGCCTTCGATCGCTGGCGCACCGTCTACAACACGCAACGGCCGCACGAGGCGCTCGAACTGGCTGTCCCGGCCAGCCGCTATCAGCCGAGTTCGCGCGACTATGTCGAAACCATCGCTCCCTTCGAATACGCTCCGGACGACATCGTACGCCACGTCCAGCAGGGCGGTCACGTCAGCTTCCTCGGCCGCACCGTCAAAGTCCCCAAAGCATTCCGCGGCAAGGCTGTTGCGTTCCGCTCGACCACACACGATGGCGTCTTCGACGTCGTCTTCCTCACTCAAAGGATTGCAATCATCGACATCCGAGCCCTCGACCGCAGGCCCGAAAGTGTCCACGATGTCTCCGAACACCCGTCCACCTTGTCCCCGGTCTGAACAAAGGGGAGAGGGAAGGGAGCAGCCCGATCCTACGCCGCCTTCGCCTGCACCGCGTTGCAAAACTCCGCCAGCCGATCCGCCAGCCGCAATGTCGCAGGACTGGCATCGGGTGCCGCGACCAGCGCCACTTCGGTTCGGTCGATCGGCGCAAAGCCGTCTTTCGCCGTTAGCACGCGGTGGTCGGCCTGAATCGCCATCTCGGACAGGATGCTGAGCCCCATGCCGGCGGCGACTGCGGCCTGGATGCCCGAGAGACTCGAGGAAGTATAGGCCATGTGCCAGGGGCGGCCGGCACTTTCCAGCGCATGGATCGCGCGCGAGCGATAGAGGCAGCCGGACGGAAAACCGATCAGCGGCACCGAGCCCACATTGGTGTCGCGCGGCCGGCTCTTGCTGGTGACCCAGTGCACGCGCTCGGGCCACACCGCGATGCCGGTTTTTTCGCCTGCGGCGCGCTTGAACAGCGCCAGATCGAGTTCGCCGCGTTCGAGATCGCGCCGCAGGTACGTGCTCTGGTCGGCGCGGATGTCCATCCGCAGATGCGGATGCGAGCGCGAAAACGCTCCCAGCAATTTCGCCAGCCGGTAGGCGGCGAAATCTTCGGGCACGCCGAGCCGGATAGCGCCCTCGCTGTCGGGGCGGGCCATCACGTCGCGGGCTTCTTCCGCCAGCGACAGCAGTCGCCGCGCATAGGACAGCAGCCGCTCGCCGGCCTCGGTCGGGGTGACGTCCTTGGCCGTCCGGTTCAACAGCGGCTGGCCGACGTCCTCTTCCAGCCGCTTGATCTGCTGGCTCACCGTCGACTGGGTGCGATGGACGCGCTCGCCGGCGCGGGTGAAGCCACCGGCATCGACCACCGAGACGAAGCTGCGCAGCAGCTCCAGATCCAGCATCGCCATGGCCTGCCTCCACTATTCATAAAACCACTGACGTGTAGTCTATCATTTAATTTCTAAATATCAAGGCGAGGGCCTACATCACCGGGAAAGGAGACTTTCCATGTCGCTCGCGCCCTCGATCGCGGTTCCCCGCCCCGGCTTCAACTGGCTGCCGCTTGCCATCACCCTGTTCTGCCTGCTCTGGAGCTTTGCCTTTGTCGCCGGCAAGGTTGGCGTCACCGATTGTCCGCCGCTGATCCTGCTCACGGCGCGGTTTTCGCTCGCGGGCGTCCTGATCCTCGGCATAACAGCGCTCCGCAGCGAGGGCTGGCAACTCACCTGGCGCGATGCCGCGGTGTTCGCCGTGCTCGGCGTCGCCAACAACGCGCTGTATCTCGGGCTCGGCTACACCGGTCTCAAGACCATATCGGCCGGCCTCGGCGGTCTCATCGTCAGCGCCAACCCGGTGTTCACGGCGGTTGCGGCGGCGGTGTTTCTCGGCGAGGCGCTGACCTGGCGCAAGGTGACGGGGCTGTTGCTCGGTATCGCCGGCGTCGGCTTCATCGTCTGGCATCGCATGTCGGTTGGGACAGACAGCGTGGATGGCATCGTCTTTACATTGGCTTCGCTCGCCTCGATCGTGGTCGGCACCATCCTGTTCAAGGTGCTGGCGCCGAAGGGCAGCCTCTGGGTCGGCAACGGCGTGCAGAACATCGCGGGTGGACTGGCGCTGCTGCCGTTCGCGCTCACGTTCTCTGATGTCAGCGACATCGTGCCGAGCGCGCGGTTGCTGGGGGCGTTCGCCTTTCTGGTGCTGGGCGGATCGATTCTGGCCTATTTGCTGTGGTTCCACCTGCTGAAGGTCTGCGGCGCCACCGCGGCCAGCGCCTATCACTTCCTGATGCCGCCGCTCGGCATGCTGTTCGCTTTCCTGGTGCTCGGCGAACACGTCGAATTGCGCGACCTGCTCGGCATCGTTCCCGTCGCGCTCGGCATATATCTGGTGACGCGGCCTGCCCCATTGGCCGGTCCCACTTCGCAGAGGAGTACGTCATGACTGTCACCATCACCCTGATCGGCGGCCCGACCGCATTGATCGAGATCGACGGCTTTCGCCTGCTCACCGATCCGACCTTCGATGCGCCCGGCGCCTATCAATTGCCGCATGTGAAGCTGGAAAAGCTGGTCGGGCCCGCGGTGACCGCGGAGACGATCGGCAAAGTCGATGCCGTGCTGCTGAGCCACGATCAGCATTCCGACAATCTCGATCATTCCGGCCGCGAGTTTCTCAAAACGGCAACGCGCGTGCTGACGACGGAAGCCGGCGCCAAGCGGCTTGGCGGCAAGGCGGAAGGCCTTGCGCCATGGCAGGTCACCGAACTGACGGGGGAAGAACGGCCATTCGCTGACGATCACCGCGACCCCCGCGCGTCACGGCCCGGCCGGGATCGAGCCGCTGTCGGGCGATGTGATCGGCTTCGTGGTGTCGTCGACCAAACCAGGCAGCCGCCCGGTCTATATCAGCGGCGACACCACCTGGTTCGATGGCGTGGCTGAAGTTGCGAAGCGCTTCCAGGCCGGCGTGGTGCTGCCGTTCGCGGGCGCGGCGCAAACCCGCGGGCCCTTCCATCTCACCATGGACACCAACGATACGATCGAGACCGCACGCGCGTTTGCCGATGCCGTGATCGTGCCCGTGCATACCGACGGCTGGGCGCATTTCCGCCAGAACGCAAACGATCTGCGCGCCACCTTCGATGTGTTGGGATTTGGTCCGCGTCTGCGAATTCTGGAGCCGGGCGTCGCGACCGTCATCGAGACTATGCGTTCAGCGTGAGGTAGGTTCCGAATCCGTCTAATCCTTGCGGAACACAATAGACGCCATCCAGCCCGTCATCAGCGCCATGAACGCGGTCACCAGGCCGTAGGCCAGGCCGTTGTTGCGGGCGGCGTTGGCGATGAATTGTTCGAAGCCGACCTTGACGATCTCGAACGCGGTTTCGGTGCGCGTCACCAGCGCGCCGTCGGCGAACAGCTTGATCTCGACGTCATAGGTGCCGATCGGCACCTCGCCTGGCAGTGGAATCCCGGTGCGGAACAGCGTCGGCGTCAGGAACGTCACCGCCGATTGCGCCTCGCGATACAGCCCGTGTTCGGTGCGCAGCCGCACGAAGGCGCTGCGGAACGGATCGTTGGGCACCACGTCGGCGAAGTCGGGACCGACGCGCTGGGTCAGCAGCACATTGTTGAGCCCGAGCTGTTGCCGCCGCTGCACTTCCGGCGAGGCGATGACGTCGAACGGCCGGTTGGAGAACAGCGCCAGATAGGTCGGCACTTTGAGGAATTGCCGGGAGTCGGTGTTGATCCAGATGCCGAACTTGCGCTCCTTGCGCCGCGTCACCATGTCGGCGCGCGGGCCGCTGACGGTCACGACCAGGTCGTAATTGCGATTGGCGGGCGTCTGCGCGTCTTTTTCGACCGAACCGAACAGCACCAGTTCCTCGCCGGAATAATTCGGCGTTACCGTGACGCGGTGGTTCGAGACCGACACGATCAGTCGCTCGGCATGCGCCGGCGACGCGGTGAGCGCGGCACCGAGCGCCAGGCTTGCGAGAAGGAGGAGGGCGCGCGCGATCATCCGCCGCCTCCCGTTTCCCGGATGGTGAAGAGATCACTCGGCCGGATCCCCAGTTCGACGGCAAAACGGATGCCGACGGCGAGCACCAGCAGGCCGAGCAGCAGCCGCAGATGTTCGCCGCGGATCTTCTGGCCGGCGCGGGCGCCGAACTGGGCGCCGGTCACGCCGCCGATCATCAGGATCAGCGCCAGCACGGCGTCGACCAGATGGTTGGTCACCGCATGCAGCAGGGTGGCGAACACCATCGTCACCAGCGTCAGTACCATCGAGGTGCCGACCACCGTCGAGGTCGGCACCCGCAGCACATAGATCATCAGCGGCACCAGGATGAAGCCGCCGCCGATGCCCATGACCGCGCCGATGAAGCCGATGACCAGCCCGATCACGACGACCGGGATCACGGACAGATAGATCTTCGAGCGCTTGAAACGCATCTTCAGCGGCAGGCCGTGGATCCAGCCATGGCTGCCGGGCCGGCGTGCGGCCGCCGCACCGCCGCGCCGGGCGCGCAGCAGGGCGCGCAAGCCTTCCCAGAACATCAACCCGCCGACCGTGGTCAGCAGGATCACGTAGGATGTTGCGATCAACAGATCGAGCTGGCCGAGCGAACGCAGCAGCGTGAAGGTCCAGACCCCGAGCGCGGTGCCGACCGTGCCGCCGGTCAACAACACGCCCGCCAATACCGGATCGATGGATCGTCGCCTCCAATAGGATATCGCTCCGGAGAATGACGAGGCCGCGATGTGGCTCGCGACCGAGGCGACCGCGACCGCGGGCGCGATGCCGACAAAAATCAACAGCGGCGTCATCAGGAAGCCGCCGCCGATGCCGAACATGCCGGAGACGAAACCAACCGCAGCACCCATCGCCAGGATGAGGAAAACATTGACCGGAATGTCGGCGATCGGAAGGTAGAGCTGCACGCGCGGTCTGCTTCTTGCTGTCTGCCGCTGACCTGGCCGCAAGGCCGCTCAGGGCATGGTTTCGAGCATTTGCCGGCAGTGGAATCCGATTGGCACGCAGGGCTTTAGCGAGCGCGGACCGGTTGCCGCGTCTTTGCATAACCCAGATCAGTGGCAGGGGGGACTAAAGAATGCCCGGGAAGGCAATTTTTTGCCGCATCTGCACACATGCGCGGCGGTGTGACGGACAATCCGGACCCACACGCGATCGTGTGGCCAAATGAGCCCTGCGGATTCAGCGCTTTCCGATGGGGTCGGTGATGAGGTTCATCGCCAGCGCCTCCTTGGGCGCCAGCCAGCGGATCTCCTTGGTCTCGGACATCGCCTGCACAACCGACGCCGACACCCCCATTTTGGTCATGTAGCCCAGCACGGCGCCTGAAATCTTCTGGGCTTCGGCCACGGGGTCATCGATCGCCTTGGTGGTGGTGAACCGATGCACGCCGAGGCCCGAGCCCGGCACACCGAAGCGGGTCTTGCCGCCGGCATAGACGAGCACGCAGGCGCTGGCGCAATAAGACGGTTTGACGTTGCCCGCGGCGTCGGCGCTGCCGACCGCGGTCACGAGGCTGCGCGACCGGATGACCTCGCCCATGATCGCGGCCTGATTCAAATCGCCGCCGGGCGAGGACATCAGGATCACGTCGCCCGCAGCAAGCTGCGCTTCGTCCAACCGGTCGCGGAACCATTTTGCCGCTGCCGGGCCGATCTCTCCCTTGATGAACAATGTCCGCCGTCCCTTTGCTGCGCCATCGAGGTCAAGCTTGGGGATCACAGCGGATGTCAGGTTCGGTGAGATGTACTGGTCTTTCCAGTAGTCCCAGGCATCGGGCCGCGACAGATCGCGATAGGCTTGAATGCCGACGCTGGAAAGCAGCAGCGCGAAGATGACGATCGATCCGATCGGCCATTTGCTGCGGGCTGCCTGCGGCTGTTGCGGCGGCGGTGGCGCAGCCCGAAGCCAGGGTGAAGGCTGCGCGGTGAGCTTGCGCGGCGGCGCGACCGAAGGTCCGGTCGGTGACCTCCGGAAAGGGCCTTCCCCGCCCTGATTATCTTCGAGGGACAATCCTCACTCCAAAGCCATGCGAAGCCATGCCGGCCGCGCGCGATGATGCGAGTTTAATATGGAGGGTTATCGGTGCGATGCCAGCGGCATCGCCGTTGTTTAACGGACCGCCGCGGCGCGCTTGGTCGAGGCCTGCTTGGCGGCCGGTTTGGCCGGGCTGGCCTGCGCCGGGGCCGAATCCCAACCGCCGGCGGGGGCCGCCACGTTGATCGCTGCGTCGGGCTGCGGCTCCGGCGTGAAGGTCTGGATCGCGAGTTTGGCCGCGGCCAGCGACTGGGCGTCGAGGCGCTTGGCGATATCGTCGCGCTTGCGGCCGGAATCCGCGTCGCCCTGGGCGGCAGCCAGGCTGAACCATTTGAAGGACTCGGCGAGGTTCTGTTCGACGCCGATGCCGCGGGCATAGAGGATGCCGAGGTTGAACTGGCTGTCGGCGACACCGCGATCGGCGGCCTTGCGGAACCATTGCGACGCGCTCTTGTAATTGGCACCCTTGCCGCCGCCATCGGCGTCGAGCACGGCCAGATTATGCATCGCCTTGGCGTTGCCGCGTTCGGCGGCCTGCAGATAATAACGTCGCGCGATCTCGACGTCCTTTTTCACGCTCATGCCCTTCTCGTAGAAGGTGCCGAGCCGGAAGATCGCGGGTACCACGCCGGCCTGCGCCGCGCGGTCATACCATTTGGCGGCTTCGTCGAGGTTCGCCGGCACGCCCTTGCCCTCGGCAAAGCGCACGCCGACTTCATAGGCCGCAGCCGGATCGCCCTTCATCGCGGCGGCGCGCAGCGCCGGTCCACCGATGCCATCGGGCAGTTTCTCGGTCGGCGGGACCTGCACAGACCCAAGCCTGGCGGCGGCCGATGCTGCCGGAATCGCGCCGGTAATGTCGCCGGGATTGATCGGCGACACCATCGCCTGCGGCGAGGTGGACATCATCACCTGCGGCGAGATGGACGTCGCCGGCGGCGGCGGGATCGTGACTGGCGTGATTTGCGGAATCGTCGCCGGCGGGATCGCGACCCGCGCGCTGTCCAGCGTATTGGGCGCCGAACCGATGTTCGATTGCTTGCCGATCGGGGCCGGCGAGATCATCGAGGGCGCAGCCGGTCCCGGCATCGCGGGCTTGGCGCTGTTCTCAATGGGTGCCAGTGCCGGCGCGGGCTCCGAGGATTCCATTTGCGGCATCGGCGGCGGGCTGCCGGTGTCGAGCAGCGTCATCGCCATCTGGAAGGTGGTGACCACGATCGCGACCACGCTTGCGCCAACCAGCAGCGAGCGGATCTTGGACGTGATGTTTGAGGGCTCCTTGCCGCCCTTGTCGATGGCGCTAACCTTGGCGGCGGCCTTCGAGTTCGCCTTCGCAGCCGCCTTCGCCGCTTTCTCGTTGACGGGAGCGGCGGCAGCGGCCTGCGCGGCGCGGCGCGCGGCGGCGATGAAGCTCGACGAACTCACCGGCTCCTTGGCGGCCGCGGAGATTTCGTTGATCACGCTTTCCGACGCGGCAATCCGCTCGGAGGGCGACGACGTCCGTCCGGCCGGCCGTGTGCCCGGCTCCAGCGGATGATCCGGCGGCAATTCCGGCGCGATCGCGGTGCGCGGTGCCGCGGCGTGTGGCTCCAGGATTTCGCTGATGGCGCGCGGCGTCATCGGCGGGATGGCCGGCGGCGCTACCGGCTCGGCGGCATGGAATTCGCGCGGTGCAGCGGCGAAATGCTCCTGTGCGGCGGCAGGATTCGGCAATTCCGGCTTGGCCTGCTGCGCATAGGCTTGTGTTGAAGTCTGGGCCTGCGCCACATAGGCCTGCGGCGCAAAGTTCTGGGCCGGCGGCGCAAAGCTCGACGGCGGCATCGCTGCGCGCGACGCTTCTTCGCGTGATTCAAATATGGCGGGCGGGGGTGAGGCCGCTAATGGAGGCGGCGTGGCGCGAACCGCGCGCAGATCGCCTTCGATCATCGCCAGACGGTCGACGACATGGCCGAGCGTGCTGTGCACCGTCTCCAGCGAGTCTTGCGTGCGGCGGTCGGTCTCCGACTGGCTGAAACGGATGTCCGACAATTCGCGCTTGACGATTTCGACGATGCCGGAATCCATCATCGGCTGCGGCGCCGAGTAGCTGCTGGTACTGTCGGCGAGCCTGGCCAGATTGGCGTGCTGGTGTTCGAGGTGGCGCAGGATGTCCTGCAGCCCTTCCTCGACGCGCACGAGACTGCCGCCGCCGGAGCCGGCCGAACCTGCGGAGTTCTCCAGCCGCTCCAGCAGATAGGTCACGCGCTGTTCGAGATGGGCGAATGCCGACGCGTTGTCGTTGCCGGCCGGCATACGATCCAGCCGTTCGGACAGCGAACGCAGCGCGCCTTCGAGGAATTCCGAATTATCGCCTGCGACCGGCCGCTCGCGCGTTTCGATCGACGAGGTCAAAGCGGCAATGCGATGTTCGAGGCTGGCGAGCGACTCGCTGTTGTCGGCGCGGGACAGTTGGTCGACCTTGGCCGACAGGGCGTGCAGATCGTCGGAAACCCGCGCCAGGGCATCGTTGGACGCCACGTTGGCGGCAATCGCGCGCATCGCCGAGATCGCGTCTTCGAGCTGACGCACCGTCGACGGATCGTCGTTCGAACGCAGGATCAGATCGAGCTTGGTGCCGAGATTGCGGATCGCGTCGTCATAGCCGGTGAGTTGCTCGGCCGGCTTGAGGGCGCGCAGCGCGTCGTAGATTTCGCCGAGCGCGCGCTCGAGGTTGGCCAGCACCTGGCCGTCGGTGCCGTTCTGGCGCGTTTCGTCGATCCGGCGCGACAGCGAACGGATTTCGGTTTCGATCGAATCGATCGCCTGGCGCGGCATCGCCTCGGTGATGGCGCGGCGGATTTCGGCGAGCTCGCTGCGGAAGCCCGCAATCGACTGCTCGACATTGTCAGGGCGCTGCAGCGCCTCGATCTGGCTCGTGATCTTGTGCAGATGCCGTTCCAGCGAGGAGAAATCCGGATCCGCTTGTATCGGTGCGGGCGCCGGCTGCGGCATCGGCGGTGCATAGGCCATGGCAGAAGGAGCGCTCGGCGCCATCTGCCGGGCCGGCACACCGTCCAGTTCGTTCTGGCGCGCGGCGATCTCGGCGATCGCCGATTCGAATGATGTCGGGCTCAGCGGCGGCGAGGGACGATAGACCTGTGCCGCGGCGCGCTCGACCATCTCGGTCTGGCGCTGCCTCTCCTGCACCGTCGGCTGGCGCGGAGCGTGGCTTGAAATCTGCGACAACCGGGCATCGAGGCGTGAAATGGCGTCGTTCAACTGTCGCGCGACGGTCGGCTCGGCACGGGGAGCTTCCACGCGCGGCGTGTCGTTGCGCGGGTCGGGGTGGGAAATCGCGTCGATCTGCCGGGTAATCGCGTCGAGCCGCTGGTGAATGTCGGCAACGTCACGGCTGTCCTGGCTCGGCATTGCCCGCGGCTGTTCTTCGGAGGGCGCGCGGAAACTGGGAAGGGTGGATTCACCCATGGTGGAATTGAGCCAGTCGCTCAGCGACATGCCAGCGCGCCGCGCGGCCGCCTCGGCCCTTTCGCGGACGGATGGATCGATGCCGTCAACACTCCACGATACGCGCGAATTCATGCTCTCGTCCGGTTCCGACTCCGGCGCTACGTTTGCGCCTTCAGCCTCCCCGCGCGTCCCACCGAAGAGACAATCGAATTCCGCGCAGGTCGTCTGCCTCAGATCCTGACTTTTTCGCGTTACGGTAAATAACGGGTTAAGGAATGGGCCCGGGCGACCTAAAAGTTAACTTTGGAACCCGGCCGGCAGGTTCCGTGGCCGGTCAGCCGTTGTTTTCGCGACGGCCGTCTTCCAGCAGCAGCACGCCGGCGGGCCTGGAAATCGCCGATAGCGTCTCGATCGCCTCCTCGCACCATTCCGCCACGGTGCGCTCATGGCGCAGACCGATGCGCAGGCCGAGCAGCCTGCCGGTATCGGCGACAGAACTGGCTTTGCCGTCCGGAAACAGCTTGTTCAGAATGCGCTCGTAGCGGGCGTAGCGGTCGCGGTGATGTTCCAGTCGCGCCATCAGGTCGGCGCGCAGGGGCTCGATATCGAAGCTGTCGAGCGCGCACAGCCGCACCAGCAGATCGTCCTTCATCATTGGCGGGCTGCTCGGCCGGGCGCCCCAGTGTCGCAGCGCGGCGCGGCCCTCGGCGGTCAAAGTGTAGACCAGCTTGTTCGGCTTGCCGGACTGGACCACCTCATGGCCCTGGATATGACCGCGATCCCGGAGCTTCGAGAGCTCGCGATAGATCTGCTGGTGGTCGGCCTTCCAGAAGAACCCGATTGAGGAATCGAACGTCTTGGCGAGCTCGTAGCCCGACATCGGACGTTCGGTCAGGCAGGCAAGGATTGCGTCACCGAGCGCCAATACGCCGATCCTTCATCTTGCGCGGTGAACCGCGGGCCTGAACAAAAAAGACTTGGACACAAAATCGCGAAAACAACCCCATGCAAAGTAGGATTTTCGACCAAATTGTCGCGTTGACTTTATGCACAAAGTTGCATATGCGTCAACTTGCATAAGATTGGGCTGATCCCGTCTGGCGCCGATCGGAGGACGCATCATGAGCGCGACTGCCGCCACAACCGCCCTGGACAAATGGTACGGCTACATGAAGTCGCATGATGCCACGGCGCTGTGGGATCTGCTGCACCCCGACGCGGTGTTCGAGAGCCCCGTGGTTCACACGCCGCAACGCGGGCGTGACATCACCTTCAAATATCTGT